>CALVVR010000006.1 GCA_944363915.1 uncultured Bacilli bacterium
TGGTGGGCCTGACAGGACTTGAACCTGTGACCCCACGCTTATCAAGCGTGTGCTCTAACCAACTGAGCTACAGGCCCAAAATCAAAATGCTCTTTAAGTATACCTTATTTTTTAGCTTTTGACAAGTACTTTTGACAAATTTTTTAATTTTTTTGATATTTTGCACTAGAAAAGAAGTTATTAAAAAGTAAAATACTGCTTTCATCCATTAAAGTTTCAGGGTGCCATTGAACCCCAATAAAGAAATATTTGTCAGTATCTTCAATTGCTTCAATAATATTAGCTTTGCCACTTACTTTTAAATCAGTATTTATAATATATGATTTATGACGACTATTGACCATTATGTTATCCTTTTTAATAATATTATATAATTTTGAATTTTTATCTATATTGACTTCATGAACATATAATTTATCACTTTTATGATTGTCGATATCAGCCATAATTCCGTTAAATGCCATCGCCATCGTCTGCATACCTAAACAGATTCCTAAAGTAGGGATGTTTTTTTGATGTAAATATTTAGTAATTTCTATGTCAATATCATAATAATCAGATCCACCTTGTAAAATAAAGCAACTACATAAATCAATTAATGGTTTAACTTTTATAAACTCGTTTTCTTTTTCAAAGTCGACAATTATTCCTAAAGGTGTAAAACCGTATTTTTTAATTACATCGATGATTTCTTTATTAAAAGTTATTTTATCGTCATTTTTTCTTCCTATTATGCCTATATACATTAAATCACCTTGTTATATTATATGTTTTAGGAAATATTTATACATTAAAAAAATATAATTTAATGGGAGGTTAAAATGAAAAAAAGTTTTTGGGAAAATTATCGATTTCCAATTATCCTATTATGTGCCATTATTATTGGTTGTGTATTAGGAGTTTGCTTAAAAGAAAATGCAGTTATTTTAAAACCATTTGGCAATGTTTTCTTAAATTTAATGTATACCATTGTTGTACCATTAGTTTTCTTTACAATATCAAGTAGTATTGCTAATATGGTGAATTTAAAAAGACTAGGTAAAATTTTAAAGTATGTCTTTTTAATCTTTATCATAACAAGTGCGATAGCCGCTGTTTTAATGTTAGTTGCAATTAAAGTTATCGATCCAGTAGGTGGAGCAAATATTGTTTTAGAAGCTGGAGAACAAACTAGCATTAGTATAGGTGAACAGATTGTTGCTGCCATTACTGTTACTGACTTTACTGAACTGTTGTCACGAGAACACATGTTACCTTTAATTATATTTTCGATTCTTTTTGGAATAGGCATTGCATTAGTAGGAGATAAAGCTAAAAATGTAGCAAGAAGTTTAGAAGTTATTTCAGAAGTAATGATGAAGATAGTAAAAATTATAATGTATTATGCACCAATTGGCTTATGTGCTTATTTTGCATCTTTAATTGGTGAGTTTGGTCCACAATTAATTGGCAGTTATGCGAAAAGTATGATTTTATACTATATAATGTGTGTCGTTTACTTTGTGGTATTTTATACATTATATAGTTATTTATCTGATAAGAAGAAAGGAATTAAATTATTTTATAAAAATATATTACCAGTAACAGCTACATCTTTAGCTACTCAATCATCTTTAGCTTCGCTTCCAACTAATTTAGAGACAGCTCGCGATATTGGTGTCCCTAAAGATATAAGAGAAGTAACTTTACCAATTGGTGCGACTATGCATATGGAAGGCTCTAGTATGGGAGCTATATTAAAAATAGCTTTCTTATTTGGTATATTTAATATGTCATTTACCGGCATTGATACTTATTTAATAGCTATATTAATAGCTGTTTTATCAGCAGTTGTTATGTCTGGTATTCCTGGTGGTGGTTTAATCGGTGAAATGTTAATTGTATCATTATATGGGTTCCCGTTAGAAGCTTTCCCAATTATTGCAACAATTGGTTGGTTAATTGATCCGCCAGCAACTTGTTTAAATGTAGTAGGTGATACTTCTAGTTCGATGATGGTAACAAGAATTATCGAAGGAAAAAATTGGACACAAAAATAGGCATTTAAGCCTATTTTTTAATTACTTTAGTTATATCATTATTTTCAAAAGCTCTTAATACTTCAAGTGGAATAGCAAAGACAATGGTATTTGATTGATCTGAACTAATATCATTTAATGTTGATAATGTTCTTAAGTGTAATGCTCCTGGAGTTGTTGCCATTATTTCGGCAGCTTTAGCTAAATTTTTAGAAGCTTCAACTTCACCAGAAGCTTTAGTGATGACAGCTAATTTTTCTCTTTCAGCTTCCGCCGCTTTAGCTAAAACACGTTTCATTTCTTCTGGCAAAGAAATATCTTTTAATTCAACATTTTCTACTTTAATTCCCCATGGATCAGTAGCTTGATCAATTAAATTGCAAATTTCAGTTGAAATTTTTTCTCTTTCACCTAATAATTCATCTAATGATACAGCTCCAACTGCATTACGCATTGTCGTTTGAGCTAGTTGACTAACAGCATATCTAAAGTTTTCAACAGCCAATATTGCTTTAGAAGCATCGAATACTTTATAGTAAATAACGGCATTGATTTTTACTGAAACGTTATCTCTTGTAATAGCTTCTTGTTCTGGAACATCGACAGCTTTAGTTCTGATATCGACTTTTTTGTAAGATTGAAATATTGGAATTACCAATCGCCAACCTGGCTCCATTATTTTAGTAAATTTTCCGGTTGTAAATTTAACTCCTCTTTCATATTCGTCGATTTGTTTAATTGAAATTAGAACAATAAATGCAATAATTATAACAAATACCCACATATATAAACCTCCTTAATTAATTATATAAATTTTTTCGTAATAATTCAATATTTTCGCGCATTAATGTAAAATAATCTTGTTTGTTACTAATTTCTGTTTCCGTTAAATTGGTTAACATATGTAATTTAACTATTTCTACATCAGTTCCTTCAATTAAATTATTAATTGTTTCATTTGGTTCGTCATATTGTCCTATATAAATATATTTAATTGTACCATCGTTAATTAAAGATTTAACGTCGCTGATTGTCTTTTGAGATAGATTTTCATTTTCTTCTAATGAATAAACGGTTAAACCAAATTTATCACGGGATAAAAAGTTAAACATATCGTTATTAGTTACAATAATTTTATTATCTGCATTTTTAGTTGTGTCTGATAATTCTGATCCCAATTTATCTAATTGTTCTTTTAATTGTTCAAAGTTGTTTTCTATTTCTTGTTTTAAATAATAATTATCAATATATTCGTCAAAACCATTTTTAATATTGCGAGCTAAAGTTAATAGGCGAGAAGGGTCCCACCACATTTCTTCTAAACCATAAAATTCATCATTGGTTAAATTGTCAGCTGCATTGATTATTTTTAAATTTCTATTATTTTCTAACATTGATTTAACATAATCTCCTTCATATAATAGAGAATTAAAAATAAATAAATCAGTTTGACTAGCGTCGGTAATTTGTTTTTCAGTTAAAGTATATAATAAATCATCACAATTTTCTTCACATTTTTCTAATTGGATATTAACGCCATTTGGATAAATACTAGTAATTTCACCGTAATCGCCATACAATGTTTCAGTTACAAATTGAATGGGATAGATAGTAGTATAAATATTAATACCTTCCATACTATCTCTTTTAAAACATCCTGTTAAACATAAAACGCTTAATAAAACCAAAATAATTTTTTTCATTTTTTAACCTCTTTCTTTGGTGGTACAGGGTCATACCCAAAAGTACCGAAAGGATTACATCTAATAATCCTTTTAATTGTCAAAATACTTCCTTTTAAACTACCGTGAGTCATAATAGCTTCGATTCCATAGTTTGAACAAGTCGGCGTGTGTCTACACATATTATGCCATGGTCCAGGTAGCATTTGATATGCTTTTATGAATCCTAATAAAAAATATTTCATAAAATAATTATACCTTAAAACCAATAAAAAGTAAATTTTATTTTTTAAATATGATATAATTGGTATGGTGATTGATTTGAAAAAACTATTAGATGACTTGAATATAAAATATAACAATGAAAAACTATATTTGACAGCTTTAACACATAGTTCATATGCTAATGAAAACAATATTGAAAGTTATGAGAGATTAGAATATTTAGGTGACGCTGTTTTAGAAGTTATTATGAGTGAATATTTATATAAGAATACATCTTATGAAGAAGGTGTAATGACTAAAATGCGAGCTAAATATGTCTGTGAAGATGCCAATTTTGAATATGCTACCAGGTTACATTTGAATGATTATTTAAGATTAGGTCATGGAGAAGAAGAAAATGGCGGAAGAAAAAGAAAAGCAATTGTTGCCGATGTTTTTGAAGCTTTTATTGGAGCTATTTATTTAGATTGTGGATTTGAAAGGGTAAAAAAATTCGTTTATGATAATGTTATTTCCTTGATCGAAAATAAAGAAATTGATTTTGATAACGATTACAAATCAATTTTACAGGAATTAGTGCAAACAGATAAAAGATCTTTAGAATATGTTGTTGTTAATGAAACCGGTCCTGCCCATAATAAAACATTTACTGTTGTTGTTAAAATAGACGACATTATTTATGGTGAAGGTGTTGCTCATAGTAAAAAATTAGCTGAACAAAATGCTGCCTGTGATGCTTTAAAGAAGGCGCAAAATGGATAAATTAATTGATTTGTTTTTTAAGCAATGTGAAACCGGGCGAGTTCAAATAGATGATTTTTTTTACAATATTCATTTTACCATTAATCATAGTTTAAATGATAATGTTCCCGTCATAACGGTTAAAAATAAAGAATTGTTTTATAGTTATATTAAACAATTTATTAGTTTATTTAATTTATCTCAAGAAGAAGATATTTTAAAAAAGTTGGTTTATTTATTTTCTAATTTAAGTTTTTCTGATTTTAATAATATTGAATCATATGTTAAAAGAAACATTGATTTTGTTCAAAATCGATTATTTGAAAATAAAAATATTCCTTTTTTTGTTTTTTTTATAGAAATTTCAACAAAAGAATATTATCAGGAAAGTCCTTATTGTTTTACACTTAATATAACTAACTGTGTTGATAAATATGAACTGCCAATTATTAGTTATGGAATAAGTAATAATATTTGTTATATATTTGCGATTCAAGATAAAAATTTAGATAAAAATAATAGTTACAATAAAAAAATAAAAAGATTATTATATAAGATAAATAGTGGTGTATATGCTGTTGAAAGTGTAGAATATAAAGATTACAAAGAAAAAGATTCTAGTTATTATCCTGAAAATATCAGTGATGTTTCACCAAGCGCAATATTAAGTTTGTCTATTTTTTTAAAACAATTATCTGATTTAGGTATTACTAAAGTAAAAGTTGTTCCGTTTTTACCAATTAGATATAACGCAAAAAAAGAAGCTTATAAACGTAAAATAAATTATCTTATTAAAAAAGATAATTTGAGCACAACTGAACAAGAAGAAATTGAACAAAAATATTTAAATGAACACTTAAGAATCCAAAATAATTTAACTCAAAAATTTTTACGTAATTTTTTTAGAATTAATTATCACTTTCCTAATGTTGAAATTTATTCTACTCCTTTTGAAATGGATGAATATTTAAATATTAATTTATCTGGTTTTACTAAAAATGATGATATTTTAAATGAAATGGTTTTAGGTGTTGAAAAAAAATTAAAATAAATGTAAAATATTAAGAGGTGATTTTTAATGGGAAGAGCTTATGAAGTAAGAAAAGCAAGTATTCAAAAAACGGGAGCAGCACGTGGTAAAATTTATAGTATGTATGCTAAAGAAATATATCAAGCTGCTAAAAATGGTGGAACTAATTTAGAAAGTAATTCAGCTTTAAAAAGATTAGTTGAACGAGCTAAAAAAGAACAAGTTCCTCAAGATATTATTAAAAGAGCTATCGATAAAGTAAATAGTGGTGTCGATGAGAATTATACTAAAAATACTTATGAGATGTTTGGTCCGGCTGGTTCAACTTTAATTATCGAATGTCTAACTGATAATGTTAATCGAACAGTTAGCGATTTAAGAGCAGTTGTTAATAAATGTCATGTTAAATTAGGTAATGTTGGTAGTGTATCCTATAATTATGATAATTTATGTGTAGTTAGTTTTAAAGGTTTATCTTTAGAAGATACTTTAAACACTTTAATTGAAAATGATATTGATGTTAAAGATATTGAAGAAGATGCTGAAGAAATTATTATTTATGGTGATCCCCAAGATTTGTTTAAAATTAAGGAAGCTATTACTAATGTATTGCTAAATGTTACTTTTGATATGGATGAAATAATTATGTTACCAAAAGAAAAAGTTGAACTTAATGGTGATGATTTAGAATTATTTAATAAGTTACTAAATATGTTAGATGAAGTAGAAGATGTTTCTAATGTTTATCATAATGTAGCTAATATTTAATTGTACACTTTTGTACAATTTTTTATAATAATATTTAAATTAAAATATAATTGTTAAATTTGATTGTTAATCAGTTAGTTTTAATAACTTCTTTTATTTTTAGATAAAATATAGTATAATTTATAAAGGTGATATATATGTTTGAAAGTTTAGGAGATAGATTAACTAGTGTAGTAAACAAAATAAAAGGATATGGAAAAATAACTGAAGAAAACATTAGTGATATAACAAGAGAATTAAGATTAGCATTACTTGAAGCTGATGTTAATTACCAAGTTGTTAAAGAATTTATTAACAACGTTAAAGAGAAAGCTTTAGGAGAAGAGGTTAGTAATAGTTTAAAACCTAGTGAATTATTTATTAAAATAGTCAAAGATGAATTAGTTGAATTACTAGGTGGTGAAAAAAAAGATTTAGTTACTAACAAAAATTTAAATATTTTAATGTTAGTTGGTTTACAAGGTAGTGGTAAAACTACCACTATTGGTAAATTAGCTCTATTGCTAAGAAAAAAATATAACAAAAAACCACTATTGGTAGCTTGTGATGTATATCGACCAGCAGCCATTGACCAATTAAGGCAAATTGGTAAAGAATTAAATATCGAAGTTTATGAAGAGGGTAAAAAAGATCCAAGAGAAATAGTTACTAATGCAATAAAATATGCTAAAGAAAATGGACTTAACTATATTTTAATCGATACAGCTGGAAGATTACATATCGACGAAGGATTAATGAATGAGTTAAATGATATTAAAAACATTGCTAATCCAGATGAAATATTATTAGTAGTTGATGGTATGACAGGACAAGATGCAATTAATGTTATAAAAGGATTCAATGAAAAATTAGATTTAACGGGAGCTATTTTAACTAAATTAGATGGTGATACTAAAGGTGGTGTAGCTTTATCTGTAAGACATCTAACTAATGTACCAATTAAATTTGTCGGTACTTCAGAAAAAATGGATGGATTAGAAGAATTTTATCCAGAAAGAATGGCCACTCGTATTTTAGATATGGGTGACATTATGAGCATGATTGAAAAAGCAGAAGGCATTATGGATGATGAAGCGATTAATGCAGCTAAGAAAATGCAAAAGGGTAAGTTCGATTTAGAAGATTTTTTAGTTCAATTAAAGCAGATAAAAAAGTTAGGGCCATTAGAAAATATTATTAAAATGTTACCAGGAGCAAAAAAAATGGGATTGAATAATGTTCAAATCAATCCTAAGGATATGGCACACATTGAAGCAATTATTTTATCAATGACAGTTTATGAAAGAAGACATCCAGAAGTATTAAAAGCTACTCGTAAACAAAGAATTGCTAAAGGTAGTGGTAGAAGTGTTGAAGAAGTAAATAGATTATTAAAACAATTTGAACAAATGAAATTAATGATGAAACAATTTAATAATGGTAATTTAAAAATGCCTTTTTAAGAAAATCAAAGAATTAATATTTTTTGATTTTTTTCATATGAAAATGGTTGACAATTATTTTTTAATATCATATAATGTATAGCATGCTATATATTTATAATTGAGGTGATTCCATGGATAGAGAAATAGGTTTTTATTTAAAAAAACTTTTTCAGACAATGGAAAAAAAATTAAATAAAGACTTAGAAAATATTGATTTAACTAGTATGCAAGCACAGGTTTTAATATATTTATATAAAAATAAGAATAATATAATAAATCAAAGAGATATCGAAAGAAAATTTGCACTTACTAATCCAACTGTTAATGGAATTTTAAATCGTTTAGAGAAAAAAGGATTCGTTAAAAGATTAGTAAGTCATATTGATGCTAGAAATAAAGAAATTAGTTTAACTGATAAAAGTATTTCTTTAATCAATGATATGAAAAAAAGTGCGATAAAACTAGAAAATAAAATGACTTTAGGAATAGAAAAAGATGAATTAGATATTTTCTATAGAGTCATAAAAAAAATGTTTAATAATGTAGAAGGAGGAGTTTAATGAAACATATTTTAAAAATTTTAATGAAGTATAGTTTTTATATAATTTTAGTCTTTATTTTATTATTTATGCAGGCTAATTGTGATTTAACTTTGCCAGAATATACTTCTAATATTGTTAATGTTGGAATTCAACAAAATGGAATCGAATCACCTGTCCCTGAAGTTATAAGGGAGGAAGAGTATAATAAATTGCTATTGTTTATGAATAGTGAAAGTAAAGATAAAGTAAATGATAGTTATACTTTAATTACTAAAGATAATAGTGAATATTTAAGTTATTATCCATTGTTAAGTGAAGAAAATTTATATGTTTTAAATGATGAATTAAAGGAAGATTCTTCTGATTTAAGAAGTATTATGACTTTACCAATGATTATGGTTTATAGTATTTCTCAAGAAGGTTTTGATCCTAGTAGCTTAGAAATGCAAATTCCAGAAGGAATGAGTATTTATGATGCGTTGAAAATGATGGATGAAACTAAGCATGAGGAATTTATTAGTAAAATAAATCAAGTTTATTCAGAAGATACCGTTAGTTTGTTAGAGCAAACAGCAATTGTCTATTTAAAAGATGAATATACTAAAATTGGAATAGACGTCGAAGGAATGCAGCTTACTTATATTGCTATTACTGGTTTAAAAATGCTTGGTTTAGCTTTGCTTTCAATGGCTTTGACGATTGCTACAGTTTTTTTGTCAAGTCGTATTGCAGCGTTTTTTAGTCGTGATTTAAGAAGTAAAGTTGTTAATAAGGTAATGACTTATTCTAATACGGAATTTGAAAGTTTTTCCACAGCTTCTTTAATTACGAGAAGTACTAATGATATCCAACAAATACAAATTTTAATCGTTATGTTACTTAGAATTGTCTTCTTTGCTCCGATTATGGGAATTGGAGCTTTAGCTAAAGTAAGTGGTAATGATATGGGATGGATTATTGCTTTAGCAGTTGTAACTATTATTGGTTTTGTTATTATTCTATTTGGTTTAGCTATGCCTAAATTTAACGTTGTTCAAAAATTAATAGATAAAGTTAATCTAGTATCACGAGAGATTTTAACTGGTATTCCTGTTATTAGAGCTTTTGGTACTGAAAAATATGAAGAAAAAAGATTTGACGATGCCAATAAAAATTTAATGAAAGTAAATTTGTTTGTCAATCGCGTTATGACAATTATGATGCCATCGATGATGTTTATCATGAATGGCGTAAGTGTTTTAATTGTTTGGGTAGGAGCAAGCAAAATTGATGCTGGAACTATTCAAGTAGGTACTTTAATTGCTTTTATTACCTATACTATGCAAATAATTATGTCGTTTTTAATGATTTCAATGGTGTCAATTATGGTACCAAGAGCATTTGTTTCTTTGAAAAGAATTGGTGAAGTGTTAGATAAAGACACTTCAATTAAGCAAATAGATAAGCCACAAAAATTTAATGAAGAATTAAAAGGTATTGTTGAATTTAAGGATGTTTATTTTAGATACCCTGATGCCGAAGAAGATGTACTTCAAGATATTAGTTTTAAAGCTAATCCAGGAACGACAACTGCCTTTATTGGTTCGACTGGATCTGGCAAATCAACTTTAATTAATTTGATTCCACGATTTTTTGATGTAACGGGTGGTAAAATATTAATTGATGGAGTTGATATTAAAAAAGCTAATATTGAAAAATTAAGAAGTAAAATTGGTTATGTACCGCAAAAAGGAATTTTATTTTCTGGAACTATTGAATCTAATATTGCTTTTGGTTTAAATAAAATAGATAAAGCAAAAATAGAAAAGGCTGCTAAAATAAGTCAATCATTAGAATTTATTGATAATAAAAAAGATAAATTCAAAAGTGAAATTTCACAAGGTGGAACTAATGTTTCCGGTGGTCAAAGACAAAGACTTGCTATTGCAAGAGCTATAGCTATTGATCCGGAAATTTATATTTTCGATGATAGCTTTTCTGCTTTAGATTATAAAACTGATGCAAAGTTAAGAAAAGAATTAGCTAAAACAACTAAAAATTCAACTATTTTTATTGTTGCCCAAAGAATAAGTACTGTTATGCAAGCAGATCAAATTGTTGTCTTAGATAAAGGGCATATAGTTGGTATTGGTACACATAAAGAACTATTAAAATCTTGTGACATATATCGAGAAATCGCTTATTCACAGTTATCAAGAGAGGAGTTAGAAAATGAATAGAGGTCCTAAAGGTCCTGGTGCAATGGCAACCGAGAAAGCCAAAGATTTCAATGGGACAGTCAAAAAATTATTCAAGAGCATTCAAAAATATAAAGTACATTTAATTATTATTATTATTTTTGCTATTGCTAGTACAATTTTCTCAATTATTGGGCCTAAAATATTAGGTAATGCAACAACTGAATTATTTAATGGCTTAATTAGCAAATTAAGTGGCGGTGCTGGTATTGATTTTGGCAAAATAGCTTCAATTTTAACTTTTCTTTTAGGTTTATATATCATTAGTGCCTTATTTTCTTATATTCAAGGTTTTATAATGACGGGTATTAGTCAAAAATATACTTATGAATTAAGAAAAAAAGTTTCGATTAAAATTAATAAATTACCAATGAATTATTTTGATAAAAAAACTCATGGTGAAGTTTTATCCATTATTACTAATGATATTGATACAATGAGTCAAAGTTTAAACCAAAGTGCGACTCAATTAATAACTTCGATCGCAACTATTGTTGGTATTTTAATAATTATGTTAACAATTAATGTAGTAATGACGATTGTTGCTTTATTGATTTTACCAATAGCATCATTTATTACTATGTTTATTGTTAAACATAGTCAAAAGTATTTTACTAATCAACAAGAATATTTAGGTCATGTTAATGGTCAAATTGAAGAAATGTATTCTGGTCAAAATGTTATTAAAGTATTTAATGCTGAAGATAAAGTAATTAAAAATTTTGAAAAAGATAATGAAGAGTTATGTCAATCAGGTTGGAAAAGTCAATTCTTTTCTGGAATGATGCATCCAATTATGAACTTTATTGGTAATTTAGGTTATGTTGTTGTTGCAATATTAGGTGGATATTATGCAATAAAAGGTAAAATTACTGTGGGAAATATTCAATCATTTATTTCTTATACTAAAAATTTTACTAATCCGATTGCCCAATTAGCACAAGTTTCAAATATGATTCAATCAATGATTGCAGCTAGTGAAAGAGTTTTTGAATTTTTGGAAGAAAAGGAAGAAGTAGAAACTAAGAATCCACTTACAGTTGGTAATATTGAAGGAAATGTTACATTTGATCATGTTAAATTCGGATATAATGAAGATCAAATTATTATTCATGATTTTAGTGTTGAAGTTAAAAAAGGACAAAAAATTGCAATAGTTGGTCCAACTGGTGCTGGGAAAACAACAATGGTAAAGTTGTTGATGCGTTTTTATAACGTAACTGATGGCAGAATATTAATTGATGGTAATAATATTAATGATTATCGCCGTAGTGATTTAAGACATATATTTGGAATGGTTTTACAAGATACTTGGTTATTTTCTGGTACTATTATGGAAAATTTAAGATATGGAAAGTTAGATGCTACTGATGATGAAGTAATTGAAGCTGCTAAAAAAGCCCATGTTCATCATTTTATTCAAACTTTACCAGATAGTTATAATATGAAATTAAATGAGGAAACTAATAATATTTCACAAGGACAAAAACAATTATTAACAATTGCTCGTGCTATTTTAGCTAATCCTAAAGTTTTGATATTAGATGAAGCTACTAGTAGTGTTGATACAAGAACTGAAATATTAATTCAAAAAGCGATGGATGAATTGATGAAAGGAAGAACATCTTTCATTATTGCTCATCGTTTGTCAACGATTAGAGATGCAGATTTAATTTTAGTGATGAATAATGGGGATATTGTTGAACAAGGTAATCATGAAGAATTATTAGCTAAAGGCGGATTTTATGCTAATTTATATAATTCTCAGTTTGAACAACTATCTTAAAAGCGTTAAGTGTAACTTAAGGCTTTTTTGTTTTTTTATGATAATTTTTTTATTGTAAAATATGAGTGGTAATTATTGCTAAAAACTAAAAAATAAGATATAATGTTTTATAGAATATGAGGGATGAATATGAAAAAAACAGTCTTATTTTTAATGAATGGATTTGGTGTAGAACAATTAGATTCTTATAGTATTTATAATGCAAAATTAATGCCTAATTTAGATAGCTATACTAAAAAGTATTTGTTTTCTCAAATAGCAACACCTAGTTATAATTTGGTTAGTGGCTATCGTTTTTTTAGTACTGGTTCAAAATATCCTTTATCCAGTTCTTTAATAGATAGTTATATTGACAAATTTGATGCTAACAAAAATTTACTTTTTTATTTAAACAATATTAAACCGGAAAGTAAAATTCATTTATTCTTATTTTTAGAAAATGATAAAAGCATCGAGCATTTAAAGGCATTTTTAAAATTTATTAAATCTAAGAAAGAAAATAAAGTTTTTCTTCACTTGGTTTTAACTGGTGATAATATTGACAACTACAAAGAAATAGAGCGATTAATTGGTAAAATAGTTTATGAAATTGTCGATTGTAAAATTGGTATGGTCGTTGGTATTAATTCATTAACTGCTATGAATTTAATTGGATTAATGAATATGTTCCAAAAAGAAATTGGTGAAAAATGGCGCGAACTTAGCAAAAAGATTAGTTCGTTAGTTTCGTTGAAAATAGAACCAAAGAATGTTAAAGAATTCTTTATGAATGAAGGTTTTAAATTTGATGTTAATGATAGTATTTTCTTTTTTAATTATGAATTTGCTGATGTTACTAATTTTATTACCAATATAACTAAATTAGCTAATCATGATAACTATTTTTCAATGTTCCCGTTAAAAGGAATTAAATATCCAATGTTTGCATATCCAAAATCTGGAATATCAATGGCTAATTATTTAACTAAAATAAATGCCAAGGCCCTAATTTTAGCTAATAGTGCTTATATTAAAGCGATTAATTATTATTGTTGTGGTTTACAAAATATAGTTTCACCACAAATATCATTTTCTAAAACGGATAATGATTTATTATTAAATCAAGAAAATATTAAGGCAATTATTAGAGATTCAGAATATGAATTAATTATTATTAATTTTCAAATTGATGATATTAAAAATGTTGCTGAGTTAAATAATAAATTAAGTAAATTAGATGGTATTTTGGGATATATTCATGATTTTTGTGTTGAGAATAAAATTAGTTTATTTATTTCTTCACTTTATGGAATTCAAAGAGAAATACCTGTTGATAATTTTACAAAAGCTTTTGTAAATTTTGCTGGTAAAGTTCCATTTATTGTTATTGACCCAGTTTTTAATAAAACTAATTTTATTTTAGGTTTGGGTGATATTTATAATTTAGCTCATACTGTTTACACAAATATTAATAATAAATATGATGGTGGCGAAGTATTGATAAAAAAGAAAAGTCCATTGCTTAAAATGTTAAAAAAATAGTTAATGATTAACCTCGTTTCTATATCTATAAACGAGGTTTTTATATTGGTAAATTAAGTGCTAAAAAAGAAAAGTAACCTATAAATTACAGGTACTTTCCTTTAATTGATAAATATTTTGTAAATTGTTCAACGTTTGAATTTTAACTATTTTGTTATTTTATAATATGTTGATTCAACGTCACTATTTAATTCTAATAGTATTTCATAATTAGTGTATCCAGAATTTTCTAAAACTAAATTTAGTATTTCTTCTTTGTTTAACCAATTTTTAATGCATAGAATAAATTCATTTTCATTATTTAATATTTCGTTATCTAACAAATTGAAATCATGGATATTTTTATTTAAAATTAATGAGGCTTTGTAAGTAGCAAATTCTGGCATAGAATTTAAATGGGTAAAATAGTTATCAAAAACATAAACAAAATATTTGTCTTTATTTTCTTGGGCTAAATCCATAACTTGACTATAGTCTTTATATAAATAAATTGGTGTATTGTTAAATAAACCATTACAACTTAAGAGAATACTAATTGTTAAAGTAACAATAAAAATTGTTTTTTTATTGCTGAAAATAAATGATAAAGTATAAAAAGTAGCAATAGCAATAATGGGGAATAGTAACATTATATATCTTGAAGTATAGTTTTCCCCAAGAAAAGGAGCAATTTTAGAGACTATAACAATGAAAAAAATAATTGGTAAAATGATAACAATAAGGTTAAGTTTATCTTGTTTTTGTATTTTTGGTAATTGTTTTTTTATAATTTTATAAATCAAAGTAATAAGTAAAGCTAAAATTAAAATGATGATAATATTTTGTAAACTAAATAAATTAATAATTTGTTTGCCATAATATTGCAGATTTTCTAAAAATGTATTAGTTTTATTATCAATGCTTCCAATACCACGATAAGAGAAAAATATATCTCCAATACAAAATGGATAAAAAATAATGCCAATAATAGCAGATAAAACATGTGGTTTAAAAAAATCAAACCATTTTTTAAAATGTTTTTTAAATAATAAATAGAGTGATAGAATAAGAAAAATTAAAATGACATAAATACAAAAATAATATTGAGTTAGAAAGCCACAAATAATAGTTAATATGAAGAAAAAATTATCTTTTATTTTAAAATCATCTTTAATGAATTTAATTATATAATATAAATATAAAATACTAAAGAAAGTAAGCATCATATACATTCTTTGAAACATAACAGTACTAATAGCACCCATACTAGCGCCGTATAAAATCATGGTTGGTATAGTTAATTCTTTATGATTTAGTTGATCCATTATTTTTTTTATGGTAAATAAAGTTCCAATAAAGAAAATTAAATTAATAATAAAAATAATATATTTGGAAAACTGATTGTAAAAGAAAGTCGATGTAAAGTGAACTAAAAAATAAAATAATGGTGGATGAACATCTCTACTTTGATTGTAGTAAACAGAAAAGTAATTAAAAATATCTTCTTTTTGAATTGCTAAATATTCTAAAGCGTCTTCTTTAGTCCTAAAAGTTGGAATTTCTTGTGCTAATACCTCATCTTTAGGAAACTGGTTAGGATCTTTAATATATTTGATTATATTATTGATTCTATCGATGAAGTTACCTTTTAAGACTTGACTATATAATACATCTTGGTTGGCTTCAGCATATCCAAACCATCTGAAAACATTATCGTATTTATAATTACTTGAACCATAAGAAAATATTTCATCTTCATGAAAACCTTGTTTTTGGTTAATAAAGAAAAACATCAATCCACATAAGATAATGATTGTTAAAATGATGAATTTATTTTCTTTTAGATATTTTTTCATAACATCACCAACTTCATTATATCATAAGTTAGTGATTTAAGTATTCTTCTAAGGTAATATTTTTTTCATAAATTTCGGTAGCTATATTGATTCCAACGTAACGGTAATGCCATGGCTCATATTTAAATCCGGTTATATGTTCTTTTCCTTTTGGATATCTTAGAATAAATCCAAAGCGGTGAGCATTATCTTTCATCCAACTAAATTCTTTAGTATCTTCAAAATTATCATAATCTTTATTTTCTCCTTCAACATCGACGGCAAGCCCTGTTTGATGTTCAGAGTGTCCTGGTTTGGCTGAACAATCTAAGGCATATTCTAAACCTTTTTCTTCAACATAATAATTAAATAATTCATTTTGATAATTATAATCACGATAAGCTGATACGGCAACTATCCGATAACCTAAAGCAGCAGCTTCACTACTTAGTTTTTCAAATGCATCCTTGGCTTCTTTCCTTAAATATTTGTCTTTATTAGCATATCTTAAGGAAATACTTTCTAAATTCTTTGGTATATAATCATTTGATAATTGATTATTTTTGTTAACTAAAACTAACAATTCATCAGGATTTTCAACCCATTTTATATTTTTATAAAATTCTTCTTTAACATTAACATCTTTAGTAAAAAATAATAAAATTAAAATTCCTAGAACAATATAATAGGCTTTTTTTAAATTGTTTTCCATAAGTTTCACCTAATTAATTATATGCGATAAATATAAATTGGGTTATAATTATTGCTTGAAAATATTTAACTATGATATAATATTTTTGGTGAAAACAATGAAAAAAGATATAAAATATTTTGGCGTCATATTATTAGTTGCTTTAATTACAATGCTACCGATGTTTACAAGTAATTATAAATCTAGCCATGATACTAAATTTCATTTAGCTAATATCGATAGTTTAACTGAACAAATTAAAGATAATTTTTTCTTTCCTAGCAAAATAGTAGGGAAGATTGGCAATGATTTTGGTTATGGTACAGAGTTATTTTATCCACCGCTTGGTCATTATTCAGCAGCTTATATTAATGTTGTTGTGAATAATCCAGTGATTAGTCTTGAAATAGTTCATTTTATAGGCTTACTATTATCAGGAATAACTATGTATTATTTATCTAAAACAATTTCTAAAAACAAATTTATTGGATTATTATCAGCGATTATTTATATGCTTTTTCCTTATCATTTATCCAATATTTATATAAGAGATGCATTAGGTGAAAGTTTAGTTTTTATTTTTATTCCGTTAGTATTTTTAGGTCTTTATCATTTATTTCACGATGATATTAAGAAATTTTATCTATTTTTTATTATTGGTTATGTTGGGGGAATGCTATCACATTTGATTATAATGTGTTATCTGACTGTACTAATATTAGTTTTTTTAATTTTTAAATATAAAACAACTTTAAAATACTTGAAGCAGTTTATTATTGCATCATTATTTATTTTAGGTATAACATCACCATTTTGGATTGGCTTATTACAACAAAAATTATTAGGAAATTATAATGTTTTTGTTGATGGAGTTATGGTTCAGGGGACTTGGGGAAATGCTTTAAATCCATTAGAATATTTATTAGTCTTTAAAAATATGGGAACAGGCGAAATAAAGTATTATATTGATTTAATTGTCCTAGTATTGTTGATTATAACTTTGAAAAATTATAAAGATAATAAAAATAAATTTTATAAATACATATTAATTTTTGGTATTGTTTGTTTGATTTTATCTAGTAAACTATTCCCTTGGGATATTTTTCCTAAATCATTTAGATTAATTCAATTCCCATGGCGATTTGAGACATTTGTAGCATTAGCAGTTAGTTTAATCGCACCTCTTTGTATTAGTAAAATTAATGATAAAAAAGCTTTAACTTTAATTTTAATTATTGTAATGGTCTTACTTTCTCAGCCTAATTTGAAACAAGCAACTAACGAAGTGATTAATCCTGATAATTTAGAATATTGGTATGGGGTTGGTGTTCAAAGAGAATATACACCAGTTAATACTGTTAATCACCTAGATTATTATAACACTCGAAATCATGATATAATAGTTGTAGATGGGACTGGTAATGTTGAATTAATAAATAATGATATACCTTATTTAGAATTTAGTGTTACTGGTAATATCACAGTTGAATTACCAAGGCTTTATTATATTGGTTATACATTAATTGATGAAGATGATAATAAGATAAATTTTTACGAAAATGAAAATGGTTTTATTGAAGCTAAAGTAGATGATGGAAATTATAAATTAGATTTCACAGGAACAAGTTATGATAAGTTAGCTAATGTAGTGTCAATTGTGAGTATTTTAGGATTAGTTTTATTTGTATGGAGGCAAAAATGAAAATAAGTGTTGTTGTACCTTGTTATAACGAGGAAGAATCTTTACCAATTTTTTATGAAGAAATTAATAAAGTAATGAAAAAAATGAAAAAAGTTAAGTTTGAATTAATTTTTATCAACGATGGTTCTAAGGATCAAACTTTAGATATTTTAAGAAATTTAGCTAGTAATGATAAAAATGTAAGATATATTTCTTTTTCAAGGAACTTTGGAAAAGAAGCGGGTATTTTGGCAGGATTAGAAGCTTCGTGTGGTGACTATGTTTGCATGATGGATGTTGATTTACAAGATCCACCTCATTTATTAATTGAAATGTATGATACTTTGCAAAATACCGATTATGATTGTGTAGCGACTCGTAGTGTTTCTAGAAATGGTTATTCATTTTTTAGAAAATTATTTACTAAATGGTATTATAAAATTATTAATAAAATTTCTAAGACAGAAATTGTTGATGGTGCTCGTGATTTTAGATTGATGACTAGACAAATGGTTGATGCAATTTTATCTTTAAAAGAATACAATCGCTATTCTAAAGGAATATTTAGTTGGGTTGGATTTAATACTAAATGGATAACATTTGAAAATAAAGAAAGAGTAGCTGGAACTACTAAATGGAATTTTTGGAAATTGTTTGCTTATTCAATGGAAAGTATTGTTGGTTTTTCAACTATTCCTTTACTCATTTCTTCAATTGCGGGAATATTATTTTGTATTATATCTTTTATAATGATTATTGTTATTATTTGTAAAACTTTAATTTTTGGTGATCCAGTTTCAGGTTGGCCAAGTACTGTCTGTATCATTTTCTTTGTTAGTGGGATTCAATTATTTTGTTTAGGAATCATGGGACAATATTTAGCTAAAACTTATTTAGAGGTTAAAAATCGTCCTGTTTATATCATTAAGGAGACCGAAAAAGATGTTAGGTAGTTTGTATAAAAAATATAAAGAAATAATAAATTATTTAATTTTTGGTGGCTTAACTACTTTAGTGTCAATTGTAACTTATGCTTTATTTACTAAACTATTTTTAATAAATTATTTAATTAGTAATGTTTTATCTTGGATAATTGCGGTTTTATTTGCTTTTATAACTAATAAATTATTTGTTTTTGAAAGTAAAAGTAAAGATAAAAAATTAGTTACTAAAGAAATGACTAATTTCTTTTTCTTTAGAATTGTTTCTTTAGGAATTGAAATGGTTATTATGTATATATTTGTTGATTTGTTATCAATTAATGATTTAATAACTAAAGTAATTGCTCAAGTTATTGTTATTTTATCTAACTATATTTTTAGTAAAGTATTTGTCTTTAAAAAATCGAATTAAAACTATTTTTGTTACAAAATAGTTTTTTTTGCTATAATAGTATTAGGTGTTGTATATGAAGAAAAATAAAAAGATTATAATTGGTAAATTAATATTATTTGTTATTTTAGTATGTTTAGTTATTTTTTTGTTTTTATTTTTTAAAGATAAAAATGATACTTTAGAACCTAGTGAACCTGGTGTTGAAGAACCAAATAATTCAGATGAAGAAGGAGAGTCAACTCCTCAACCTGATCCAGTTGGAACTAATTATTTAAATAACGTTAGTGGTGAGGTTGATGAAGAAGTTAAAGATGTAGTTGTTGAGTTTTTAAATGTCTATTATAATTCAATTAAAAATTTAGAAGAAAACGATATGACTTATTTGTTTTTGGATCCTACTTCAGAAGATGCTTTAATTAATCAAACCGCTTTATCACTTTTAATTGAAACAAGGAAGCTAAAGCCGAACGATTTAAGTTTAGCTAAAGCTAAATATGACCTAGAGTTTATTAATGTTAGTACTTTAGATGATACAGTTACTTTAACTGTTTTAGAAGACAATTATCTTAATTTTAATTTTATGAAAAATATTGAGTCAAGAGTTTATAATATTAAAAATGAATTTACCTTAAAAAAAGTTGATGATACTTATAAAATAGTTGAATATAATAAAGTTCAAGATTTTTATGTTATGATAACAGATGTTTATGATGGTGGTGGAGCATCTAGATTAAAAGAGATCGAGGGAGAATATTTAGATTTAATTAATGAAAAATTGGAAGATGATCGTGAAGATTATCAACAATTTTTAAATGGAACAGGTATTGAAACTAAAACTTGTGATCATTCTTATGACCGTGATAAAGCTTTAGAACATGCTTTAAAGTGGGTTGATGATCGCGATCCAGATTGGCTAGAATTTAGTTCTAATTGTCAAAATTTTGCTTCCCAAGTTTTATATAGTGGTGGGATACCAATGGATTATTATGGAAGTGCTAGTGAATATTTACAGTGGAAATTATATAGTGGTAGTTATAATGAGAATCAAGTAGCTCAAGGATATGTTTATACTTGGACTTACGTCCCTTACTTTTATACATATGCTAAAGATAATACCGGTTATGGATTGTGTGCTGATGTCGATGTTAATCTTTATTATGCTGAGGCTGGTGATGTTATTCATGTCGGAACAACTGGACCGACACGTCATGCTTTAGTTGTAATAGGTGATTATAAAGTCGATGGGAAAACAGTTGATATATTAGTTAATTCTAATACTGTTGATTTAGAAAATTATCCTATTTCTGCTTATTCTTATCCTTATCTTAGTTTAATTAAAGTATATGGATGGAACGAATGAAAGAAAAAATAAAAACTATAATAATTATTTTATTGATAATTATTTGTGTCTTTATTTATAAGCAAATTGATGAGGAAGAGAATATCGAAATAGCTAATCAGTCTATTCAAAATACTTATAATTTTATTTAAAAACTCTCATTTTAAATGAGAGTTTTCTTAACAAGCTTTTTTGTATTCGCAATAATAAGCATAGTATTCATCATAAGTTAAACCACTTTCTTTAACTTTAGCAGCTAACTCTTTACCAACGTAACGATAATGCCATGATTCATAGTTATATCCAGTAATATGTTCTTTACCTTTAGGGTATCTTAAAATAAAACCATATTTGTAAGCGTTTTCTTGTAACCATTTAAATTCATCGGTATTTTCAAATTCGTTACCTTGAACGCCATCAGCGACAATGTCTAAAGCTAAACCAGTTTGATGCTCAGAAAAACCAGGTCTTGAAGCGTAATCGTCATTTGACATGTCATATTGTTCTTGTTGTTCTTCAAAAGTACGATAAGAAGAGTTTACTAATAAAACTAGGCCTAGTTCATTAGCGTCATTCCACATAGAAATATAATGATCATAAACTTCTTTTTTAGTCGAATGACCTTCATATGCATACCAGTTACTAATAGGTACGATATCGTCTGGAGAATAATCTTCTTTTAAGTAATGAAATTTATTAACTAACATTTTTATACCATCATCTAAATTAGTTTCTTCTGTGTTTGTATACCACTCACTATCTGCACCTACATTGACAATACTAATAATATCATCAATGTTATCTGTTTTAGGAGAATAAGCTAAATATCTATCTAAATTATCAGGAATATAATATTTGGCATTTATAATACTAGCCAGTTTTTGATTATATTCCATATTTAATATTTTTTCGATATCAGTCTCACTTAGTTTTTCAACAATAACTGTTATATCTTCTTCTGAATATCCTAATTCTTTTAAAGCTTTTTCGGTTTTATTAGTATTTTGGATAATTAAAATAACGGCTACTACTATTACCACAAATATTATTACAAAAATTAATCTTTTAAATGTATTTTTATCCATATCCACACCTATCTTTCTTAATTAAATTATACTATATTCAAAACTTATTGTCTATAAATTATTAAAAAATGACAATTTTTTCACAAATTAAAATGTTAAATAAAAAAAATTAATTTTTTAAATTTAAACCAGTTTTAAATTGATTGACATATAACTTTCATATTTCAAACAGCTATTAAGTTGTTTCAGACGTAAAATTGACAACAATATTGATTTATGATAGAATAACGGCGAAATGAGGGGATTGTATAATATGGAAAAAGAAATTTTAAAAACTGGAAAACCAAGTATTGATAAACCATGGTTAAAATGGTATTCTGATAAAGCTTTAAATGTTGAAATTGCTGATATGAAGTTTTATGATTATATGAAATTACGTAATTTAGGCAACTTAAATGGAACAGCTTTAAATTATTTTAATCGTAAAATAACATATGGCGAAACGATTAAAGAAATTGAAAAAACAGCTGCAGCTTTTGAAAAATTAGGTGTTAAACCAGGAGAAATTGTAACTTTTTGTACGCCAACATTACCTGAGACGATTTATGCTATTTATGCTTTGAATAAAATAGGAGCAATAGCAGCTTTAATTGATCCAACAACCAATTCTGAAAGAATAGAAAGTTTTATTAATTTGTTTGATTCTAAACATTTAGTGATGGTTGATGTCGCATATCCTAAATTTGAAAAATTTTTAGCTAAAACCAATTTAACAGATACAATTGTTATCTCACCAGCTGATTCTTTATCACCTTTGATGAAATTAGGATATAATGTTAAAAAAATGGTTACTGACATAAAAAAAGAAACTACAAAATTAGATATTCCTTATGGGGATTATTATATTAATTGGCATCAATTTATGGAATTAGGAAATAATTATGAAGCAACTGATGCTCCATTTAAACCTAATTCACCAGCGGCAATTGTTCTTACTAGTGGGACAACTGGTGTTCCAAAAGGCGCTGTTATGTCGAATGAAAATCTTAATGCTATTGCTTTAGAGCAAGGTTATTGTACTAATATGGAAAAAAATGATACATTTTTAAATATAATGCCACCATTTATAGCATATGGTCTTGTTTGTGGTGTTAATAATGTTTTATGTAACGGTTTAGAAATGATTATAATTCCTAAATTTGAAAAAGGTGAGAAAAAAGCACCAGTTAATGGTAAAATACCAAAGATAGATAAAGCTAATACTTTTGATACTTTATTGATGAAACATAATCCACAACATGTTTTAGGTGTTCCTAATTTTTATACTAAATTAGCTGAAAGTGATAAAGCAGATAAACTTGATTTATCTTTCTTGAAATGTTGTATAGCTGGGGGAGACACATTTCATTCTAAAAAAGAAGAATTAGTAAACAGTTTTTTAAAAGCACATCACAGTGAAGTATTAATTAATAAAGGTTATGGTATGACTGAATTATGTTCAGTAGCTACTTATACAACTGATGCTAATACTAATAAATTAGGAAGTGTTGGAATTCCTGTAATGTTAAATAATGTTAAAATCCTTGATTTGGAAACTGGCGAAGAGTTAGGGTATAATCAAGTTGGAGAATTATATGTTAGTGGTCCAGGGGTTATTTTAGGTTATTTTGGTAATGATAAAGAAAATAAAAAAACTTTTATTACTGATGAAAATGGCACTAAATGGGTAAAAACTGATGATTTATTTAGTATCGATGAAGATGGGGTTTTATTCTTCCACGGTCGTATTAAAAGAATGATGGTTAGACCTGATGGCCATAATGTTTTCAACGAACCAATTGAAGAAGTATTATTGTCACATGTAGCTGTTGAAGACTGCGCTGTTATTGGTGTTGAGGATAAAAATGCAACTGGTGAAATTCCTTCAGCTGTTGTTGTTTTAAAAGAACAATATCGTGATTTAAAAGATGAAGTTGAAAAACAACTAAGAGCTTTATCTTTAGAAAAATTACCAGAACGAGATGTGGCGTTAGATTATTATTATCGTGATAGTTTACCATATACTTTAGTTAGTAAAGTTGATTATCAAAAATTAAAAAAAGAAATAAAAGATAAAGTTTTAATTAAAAATAAATAAAATTAAAGAGATTTTTCTCTTTTTTTATTGTATTTTATTTGCTTTTTATTTAGTAAGATGTATAATTATAATAGGATGGTGGATATATGAATAACTTTTTTACAATTTGTAGTGTATTTTATAGTATCTTATTAACAATTTTATATTTTAAAAAACCTAGAGTTGTTACTCTAGAAACTAAAATATATTCCTGGTTAGTTTTATTTAATTTATTAACTACCATTATTGCCACAAGTTGTTATTATACAATTATGTATCGTGAATATGTTCCGATTTTAAATTTTATTATTTCCAAAACTTTAATTGTTTTATATTTTGTTTGGACAACAATGTTTACTGTTTATGTATATATTATAAGTAGTAAAAAAGAAATAAATCTTCAAAGCGTTAAAGGTAAAGAAAAGATTGGTAGTTTAATTTTATTAATTTATAATTTTATAATTATTACTTTGATTTATATTCTTCCGCTTTATTATCCTGATTCTAATGTAATATATTCATATGGACCAAGCGCTAATATCGTTTATATAATTTGTGGAATTTATATGTTTTTTTGGGCAATTAGACTTATCTATAATTATAAAAATTTAAAAAACAAAAAGAATTTACCGGTCATTATTTTTATGTTGTTTATGCTTGTATCGATGATTGTTCAAAAATTAATTCCTGGATTATTACTAATAACAGCCACGGAAACTTTTGTTACTTTCCTTATGTATTTTACAATTGAAAATCCGGATGTGAAAATGATAAATTCTTTGAATTTAGCTAAAGATACAGCGGAAAAAGCTAATCGTGCTAAATCAGATTTCTTATCTAGTATGTCACATGAAATTCGAACCCCACTAAATGCGATAGTTGGTTTTTCTGAATGTATTATTAATGCCGATAGTTTGGAAGAAGCGAAGGAAAATGCTAGTGATATCGTCAGTGCTTCTAAAACTTTATTAGAAATAGTTAATGGTATTTTAGATATTTCCAAAATTGAAGCTGGTAAATTAGAATTAGTTGAATCAGATTATAGTTCTAAAAAATTATTTACCGATGTTATAAAATTAATTCAAGCAAGAATTGGTGATAAACCATTGGAATTTAAAGTTAGTATTGCGGAAGATTTACCACCCGTTTTATATGGTGACCAGATGAATGTTAAAAAAATATTGATTAATTTACTTACTAATGCTGTTAAATATACTGATCAAGGGTTTGTTAGTTTGGATGTTAAATGTGTTCAAACGGATAATGTTTGTCGTTTGATTATATCAGTAAAAGATAGTGGAAGAGGAATTAAACAAGAAGATATCGGGAAATTATTTACTAAATTTCAAAGAGTTGATGAAGATCGTAACACTACTGTTGAGGGAACTGGTTTAGGTTTAGCAATCACTAAACAATTAGTCGATATGATGAATGGTAAAATAATTGTTAATAGTGTGTATAATGAGGGATCAGAATTTAAAGTGGCAATTGATCAAAGATTATCTAAAGAAAAAATTGAAGAAGAAAAAGAAGAAGTAGATGATTTTAATTTAGATTTAACTAATAAGAAAATATTAATAGTAGATGATAATAAATTAAATTTAAAAGTTGCTCAAAAATTGTTAGTTAAATATAATCCTATTATCACCACTGCCGAAAGTGGGATGGAATGTTTAAATTTAATTAATAGTGGGCATCGATATGATTTGATTTTATTAGATGATATGATGCCGAAAATGCGGGGAACAGAAGTATTAATACGATTAAAGAAAATAGAATGTTTTAATACTCCAGTTGTTGCTTTAACAGCTAATGCGATAAATGGAATGAAAGAGCAATATTTAAAAGATGGTTTTGATGATTATTTAGCAAAACCAATTGAAAAACCAGAATTATATCGAATTTTAAGAAAATATATTACTAGTGATAAAGTAGTCAATGAAGAATCACCAAAAGAAGCTCAAAATACCGTATTTCAAAATACAATACTACAAAATGAAATTAAAGAAATTGGTATTAGTTTTAAAGATTATCACGATAAAAAAGTTTTGATTGTCGATGATAATAAAGTTAACATTACTATTGCTATTAATTTTTTAAAACCATATAATTTTATAATTGAATCTTGTTTAAGTGGAATGGAATGTTTAAATTTAATTAATAGTGGTAAAACATATGATTTAATGTTTGTCGATATCATGATGCCTGAAATGGATGGAGTTGCATTATTAAATAAATTAAAGTTATTTCCTAATTTTAAAACACCTGTTATCGCTTTAACAGCTGATGCCGTCGAAGGCGCTAAAGAGAAATATTTAAGTTGTGGTTTTGATGGTTATATTGCTAAACCAATCGATAAAAACGAATTAAATAATCTTATCAATAAATTTTTAAATACGAATACTAATAAAAGAAATGTTGATTATTTAAAAGCCAATGAGGTTGACATTGATAAGTCTTTAGAATTGTTAGGAGATATTAATACTTATAATGATTTAGTTAAAGAATTTATAAGAACAATTAAAGATAAAATTAATGATTTGAACCGTTATAAAAATCAAAACGATCTAGCAAATTATGCTATTTTAGTTCATTCATTAAAAAGTGATAGTAGATATTTAGGTTTTAATAGGTTAGCGGATATTGCTTTACAGCACGAATTAAAAAGTAAAGAAAATGATATAACTTATATTCAAAATAATTTTAATTTATTATTAAATGAAGTAAAAAAAATTATCGATATAATGAATCAATATATGAATTGAGTCTTAATGGCTTAATTTTTTTAACTGACTTAATAAGTCAGAACATTTTTAATTATTTTATGTTATGATTTAGTTAAGGAGGAATTTATGGATCAGATTAAAATGGGAAAATTTATTAAAGAATTACGTCAAGAAAAAGGTCTTACCCAAAAAGAAATCGGCGATAAATTAAATATAACAGATAACTCTATTTCTAAATGGGAAAGAGGAATAAATGCACCTGATATTTATCTTTTAGCGCCGTTATCGAAAATATTAGGAGTAAGTATTAATGAATTATTAAATGGCAAGAGAAATTATAAAAAAAAGAGTAAAAAAAACAATCGTAATAAAATTTTAGAAGTTGAAAATTTAAATAAAAATTTTAGTAAAAATAAAATATTAAATGATATTAATTTAACGATTTATGAAGGAGATATTGTCGGTTTAATTGGTCCTAATGGGGCTGGTAAAACGACTTTAATTAAAACGATTTTGAATCTTTATTATCCTAGTAGTGGTGAGATTAAAATATGTGGTTTTAATCTAAAAAATGATTTTGAATTAATAATGGCTAAAATTGGTTCTTTAGTTGAAACACCTGATTTTTATCAACATTTATCAGGATTACAAAATTTAAAAATGACAATGATGATGAATAATATAAAAGATTATGAATATATGGAAAAAATAATTAAATTATTAAAATTAAATACGCGAATAAATGATAAAGTAAAAAAATATTCTCTAGGAATGAAACAACGTTTAGCTTTGGCTAATGCCCTTATTAAAAAACCACAATTTTTAATTTTAGATGAACCAACTAATGGTTTAGATCCTTTAGGAATTAAAGAATTAAGAGATATAATTAAATTTGTTAACGAAAAATTTAATACGACAATTTTAATTAGTAGTCATATTTTGCCAGAAATCGAAAATATTTGTGATGAAATTATTATTATTGATAACGGTTATATTATCGAACAATTAGATATTAGTGATATTAAATATCAGAATATTTCTTTAGAAAAAGAATTTTTAAACAAAACTAGTGGTTCAAAAAGTCAAATTGGTGGTGAATTATGAAAATAATAAATTTGATTAAATGTGAATTTATTAAAAATTATAATTTAAAAAATTTACTAATTATTTTAATCACTTTGTTAATATCTACTGTTGCTATTAGCAGTTTATGGTTTTTATTTTATGAAGGTTTAGATGATTTTGAAAGTCGTTTTAATGATGGAATAGCATATTCGCAAAATAAATATGAAAGTTATGAAGTTTTGGATGATTCATTTGAAAAAGAATTTTATTTAAATTATTATCAACAAAGAATTGAAATGTTAGAAAAAAAGAAAACAATCACTAATTATTTTCAAGAATGTTTTCAAGATAAAGTTTTAAGTGAAATTAATTATTTAGAAAATGAGATATTTGTTTTAGAGCAAATGATTGATAATTTTAATAATCCATATTTTAAAGAAATAGATGAATATGAAATCGGTATCGATGGCGATGTTTATAATGAATATCAAAGTATTATAAGATCTAATTATTCTGATGATATCGATGAAATGAAGAAAGTAAAAGAAGAAAAAGAAAAAGTGAAAATTGCATATGAAAATATTTTTAAAGAAAATAAATATTATAAATATATTGAATATTTATTAAAAACTGAAAGTTTTTCTTCTGAATATCAAACATTTTATGAAAATGTCGTTTCCCAAAAAATAGCTGATGAAAGAGATTATAGGATAATTAGTTTTGAACAACTACAACAATTAGAATCATATGTTATTTATAATCAAACAGTAACCAATGATGAATTTAATCAGGATTCATATTTAAAAAATCAATTTTCTAATTATGATAATTATGTTAAATTTAATGAAAAATATTTAAGTATTATTAAGGAAAAAATAGCAATAATCGATTATAGTATCGAGAATAATATCAAACATGATATTAGTTTTACTAACCTAGATTTTTTTGAAATAGAAGAAAAAGAATTAAATTCTAAAATAATTGTTAATCAAATTGGCTATTTATCAATAATTGTTATTATTTTGGTAGTTTTGACAAGTGGTAATATCATTACTGGTGAACATTCTAAAAAAACTGAGAAAATACTGTTTACTTATCCGGTCAAAAAGTGGAAAATCCTTTTAAGTAAGTTTTTATATTTAATTATTCATAGTTATATAATTTGGTTTATAGCTTTAATATTATTGTTGTTATTATCGGGAATAAATTATGGTTTTATTGATTTGTTTACTCCTAAATTAATTTATAGTTCTAGTGGGGTATTAGAAGTAAATTATCTACTTTATATTATTAAAGAAATATTTATCTGTAGTATTCCGGTAATTAGTTTTTTAGCTATTCTTTTACTTATTTCAGTTATTTCATTAAATACTACTTTAACAATTGGGATAAGTATCATTTTAGCAATTATCTCACCACTTTTATGGTTATTAATTAAATTTAAAATGGAATTTTTGATTTATACACCATTTCCTTATTTTGATTATGGCATTATTTTAAATAATTCTTCATTATTTTTAGGTGCTTTAAAATATGTTGATTTTAATAATTATCTTGGCTTAATTATTTCGATAATAACAATTATAATTTGTTATATACTTTCTAATATATTATATATAAAAAGAGATATTAAAAATTAGAATATAAAGATAATAATATTTTATAAAAAAATAATAGTAGAACTTTATCATTCTTTCATTTAAATTTTATAAGTTTTTAGAGATTATTCTTAAATAGATTTATTAGAAATTTAATCAATTAGCAAAACATAAAATAAATCACAAGTAGCAGAGCAAACCTTTATTAAGAAAACATTCTGTTATTTTTTGCTCTAAAATAAATTTTGAATTGATTTGTGGAATTCTATATAAAAAGGAATAAAAATAATGAAATTAAATAAAAGATTTGAATTAAGTATTAAAAAAATCAATATAAAAAAATTAGACATTATAAAAGTAAAGAAAATCAAATAGTTTATGCTATAATTAATACGAGGTGATATTAAAATGAAAGAAACAATATATAATTATGATTATTTAAAAGATGAAGATATAACTGAAACAGTTATAAGAATGAAAGCCTTAATAATTAATAATAAAAATATAATTTTAGGTAACGAGAATAATATATATCAATTTCCTGGAGGACATTTGGAAGAAAATGAAACTTTTGAAGAATGTTTAAAAAGAGAAGTATTGGAAGAAACAGGTATAGAGATTGATAATAATGAAATAAAAAGACCATTTATGAAAGTTACATATTTAAATAAAGATTGGCCAGAAATCGGGAAAAATAGAAAAGCTGAAATATATTATTATTTAATTGAAACTACTAAAAATCCTGATATGAGTAAAGTTAACTACACTGAACATGAAAAGCAAGGTAACTTTAAAATTGAATCTATCCCTTTAAATGAATCAATAAAAATTATTGAAGTTAATATTCCAAAAAATGAAAAAAATAAGGTTATAGCACCAGATATGATAATGGCTATAACAGAATATCTACATCAATGTGAAGAGTAAAAATGAAGTTTAAAGAAAAAATATATAACAATGACAATTTAGATAATCAAGATATTGATGAAAAAACAACACGTGCAAGAGCTATTATTATTAACTTTAATAAAAAAATATTGATGTGTTATTCAAATGGCCGTAATCATTATGTATTTCCTGGAGGACATTTAGAAAATGATGAAAACTTAATTGATGGGTTAAAAAGAGAAGTATTAGAAGAAACTGGAATAGAAATAGAAGAAAAAAACATTATACCTTTTTATTCTATAAAATATTATTGTAAAAATTATCATGGTAGTGGTAAAAATAGATTGGTTGAAATATATTATTTTTTGGTTTATACTGATTTATTTTATGATGTTTCTAATATAACACTAGATGAAAATGAAAAAAACGAGAAATATGAATGTAGATACATCGAAATTAGCAATTTGATGGATGTTTTATTACAAAATAAGCAAGTTACAAAAGAATCAAATAGTTCATTAGATGATACGATTTTAGTATATAAAGAATTTTTATTTAAGAACAATTACGGAGAATAAATATGGAAGATTATGATGCTTTTAATGAGATGCAAAATATAAAAAGTAAAAAGTCAATAGCTATTATTGAAGATGATGAAAATTTTGTGATAGAAAATTTGCTTGATTCAACTTTTGAAATAATGCTAATTAGATTAAGTTATGATTTATCTTGTTTTTCAGATAATTATATAGATAAAACAAAAGCGTTGTTTACATTTTATTATAATGAAAAAAATAGTTATGAAAATGAATTGTTACGCTTGAAGAAACACTTTATTCATTATCAAAGGAAACCTAGTATTGCATATATACCACATAATAACAAATATTCAAAATTAGAGAAAATGCTAATTGAAATTGGTATAAAATGTGTTTCTAATAAACAGCAATTTATTAAAATAATTAATAGTAATAAGCTAATATTTATAGATAGTGATGCGACACTAAAAAAAACAAATGGAACAATTTCTGAAAGAGTAAAAAAAGCTATTCAAAAAAATAGAGAAATTGGTAATAAGATTGTTATTAGCACTGCTAGGCCTCGTTATCAAACCCTTGAAGTTATGAGAGAATCTGGAGCTGATAGTATTATTGTTTCGTCTAACGGTTCAGAAATTTATGACAGTAATAATAAAAATATTATATTTAATTCATTTGTCGATAATGATGAGATAATTAAATTAGTAGAATATGCATATTCATTAGACATTAGATTAATACTGGTTATGGAAGATTATGAGTATGTTACTAAAAATATAAGAAATCCAAATCAAAAATTATTAGACAAAAATAATTATAAAAATGAATTAGCTAAATGTAATGTTAAACAATGTATGTTTATTGATAAAAAGAGTAACGAAATTTATAAAATGAAAGATATATTATTTCAAAATGATAAGTTACATATAGTAGATGAAATTAATGAAAATAGTTCATACGAAGAAAAATGGTTTAGTGTAGCTAATTCAAATTGCTCTAAAGGGAATGCACTAAGAATTTTGTCGAAATACTTGAATATACCTATCGAAGATACAATAGCAATTGGAAATGACAAAAATGATATTTCTATGTTTGAAGTAGCGGGATTAAGTGTTGCAGTAGCTAATGCATCTGACAATATAAAAAATAAAGTTGATCATGTTACTTTATCAAATGATGAAGATGGTGTGGCTGTTTTTCTTGAAACATTGTTATAACTCGAGTTTTTCAATTGTAAATATCAAGAAACTTATTATAGAAAAAAATGTCAATTTGTGACATTTTTTTTAATTTACAACATATTTTTAAATAGGTGAGTAATATGAAAAAAGTATTTGGTATTTTAATGATTTTATTAGTTTTATTTCCATTTTCGGTAAAAGCAGCTGATCTAGCTCCTAATGCCAGTAGTGTTATTGTACTAGAACCGACTACAGGTGAAATTATTTATGAACGAAACTCTCATGAACGAAGACATCCAGCTAGTATGACTAAGATAATGACGATGTTATTAGTAATGGAATCAATTGAAAAAGGAATAATAAAATGGGATGATATGATAACTGTTTCTGAAAATGCTTCAAGTATGGGGGGTAGTCAAATTTTATTAGAAACCGGAGAACAGATGAGTGTTTACGATATGTTTAAAGGATTAGCTGTAGCAAGTGGTAATGATGCAGCTGTAGCTTTAGCAGAGAAGATTGCAGGAACAGAAGAAATGTTTGTTAAAATGATGAACGATAGAGCAAAAGAATTAGGACTACAAGATACTAATTTTAAAAATAGCCACGGATTAGATGAAGCTAATCATTATTCAACTGCTTATGATATGGCAATGATGGCTAAAGAATTAGTTAAACACGAAAAAGTTTTTGAATTTACTTCTATTTATGAAGATTATTTAAGAAAAGGAACTGATCGGGCATTTTGGTTAGTTAATACTAATAAATTAGTTAGGTTTTATAACGGAGTAGATGGATTAAAAACGGGGTACACCGCTGAAGCGGGATTTTGTATAACAGCCACCGCTAATATCAATGATATGCGGATTATCACTGTCGTTATGGGTGAACCAGATAGTGACACAAGAAATAAAGATGTCTCTAGTGTATTCGATTATGTTTATGCCCAGTATGGATTACAGAAAATAGTGGATACTGATACTGTTTTAGAAGAAGTAGCTGTGGAAAAGGGGAAAAATGAATATGTGGGAATAGTAGCAAAAGAAGATATTACCGATTTATATAATAAAAATGATGGAGTAGGTGATTTTACTTATGATGTTGATATCGATAAAATAAAAGCACCAATATCTAAAGGGGATGTGGTTGGTAAACTCACTTTAAAAGAAAATGGAAACATCATAAAAACAGTTGATTTAACTGTTCAACAAGATGTTGAAAAAGCTAATATATTTGAATTATATTTAAGATATTTAAAACAAATTTTTGATTAAGAAATTAGTTAATTAATTTCTTTTTTATTAATATTAATGATATAATTAGATTGGTGAAATTAAATGAAACAAATAATTGAAGATTATTGTTCGAAGTTTAAAAGCAAATCATTATATATTTTTAATATTATTGTATCTGGTATTTTTTTGATACTTTTATTTGTTGGAGCTAGATGCCTTGATAGTGCAGATTATATTATATATTTTATATGTTTGGCTTTTGTCAATTATTTGCCTGCTTTTGCTTTTAAATTGAAATATGTGAATAATTTAAAGAAAATTAAAATAAGTGAAATAATTAAAATAAATGACATTTATGATTCAATGATTGAAAAGGAAAAGATTGATTATATTCAGAAAAACATATTGAATAATAAAAGCTACGATATACCTTGCTTAATTAACTATTTAAAAATAACTAATAAAAAAATAGATAAATTCACTATTAAAGATATTATAATCATTTTAATAGGTCTTATATATGGAGCAAGTCTAAATAGTGGTCAATTAGATTTAAAAAGTTTTGCTGAAGCTTTAAAAAGTAGTTATGTTTTATTTTTGACTAGTTTTATGATATATATTTTTTGCATTAGAATAATTAAGAATGCTGTATTATTTAAAGAAGATTATCATAAAGAAGAATTATTAAAGTATATTTTAGAATTACAATTTGATAATCATAATAAAAAAATAATCTTTTAATAATGAAAAGACATTAATGATATAATTATTTAAGAAGTAGGTGATATATGCAATATTTAGATTACTTAACTGATCATACATTATTATTAATACCTAATGATATAAAAGAAGATATTATTTTAGAAGTAACAAAAGAAAAACCATTAATCGATATTAAATATAGCTCATTAGAAAATTTAAGAAAATCTTTTTTTAATTATGATGAAAAAGCTATTTATTATTTAATGAAAAAATATAATTTAAAATATGAAGTAGCTATAACTTATTTAGATAATATGCTATATCTTAAAAAGAAAAGTTATGATAGTGAAAAGATAAATAATTTATTAAAATTAAAAAACGAAGTTAAAGATTTAGTTAAAACTAAAAAAATTAATTTTAATAATGTTGTTGTTTATGGCTATAATTTAAGTGATTTTGATTTTAATTTATTAAAAGATAAAAATATTACAATAGTTAAGGATGAAAAAAGTTATCCACATGATTATGTTTATGAATTTAATACGATCAATGAAGAAGTGGAATTTGTTTTTGACAAAATAGCTGAATTGATAAAAAAAGGAATTGATATTAATAAAATAAAATTAATGGGTGTTACTAAAAATTATTATTCTATTTTAAAAAGAATTGGATATTTTTATAATATTCCAATTGATATACCTAATGATATTAATATTTATCAAACAACAATTGGTAAATATTTTATTGATAATTTAAGCGATGCAGTAATCGATGAAATTAAAGCTAAATTTGATAATCAAGATATCATAAACAAAGTAATCGATATTTATAACAAGTACATCGAATATGATATAAATGATGTTAAAGATTTGATAGTTTATGATTTAAAACATACTAAAATAAAAGATAAAGAATTAAAAAATAGTGTCAAGTTAATATCGTTTGATAGTAAAGTAAATGATAATGATTATATTTTTATTTTAGGCTTTAATTATGGCAGTATTCCTGTTATTTATAAAGATGAAGATTTTTTTAGTGATGATGAAAAGAAAAAATTAGGTTTATTTACTTCACAAGAGTTAAACAAATTAGAAAAAATAAAAATAGTTGATAAAATTAGTAGTATTAAAAATTTATATATAACCTATAAATTACAAGATAATAAAGAAAAGTACTTAATATCTAATTTAAATGAAGATTTAAATTTAAAAATAGTTAAAGATTATAAATCTAGTTTTAATCATTCAGATTTTTATAATAAAATAGTTTTAAGTAGCTCTTTAGATAAATTAATTAAATATGGAATAAAAGATGAAAATTTAGTTTATTTAAATAATTATGATTTAGCTTATCGAAAATATGATAATAAATATAACAAAGTTGATAAAGAAGATTTACTTAAATATTTAAATAGTAACTTGTTATTGTCTTATTCAAGTATTGATAATTATTATAAATGTGGTTTTAGATATTATTTAAACAATATTTTAAAAGTTAACAAATTTGAAGAAACATATCAAACAGTTTTAGGTAATTTATTTCATTATGTTTTATCGAAAGCTTTTACTGATGACTTTAATTTTGAAAAAGAATATCAAACATTTTTAAATAATCAAAAATATCAATTTAATAATAAAGAGAAGTTTTTTATCGAAAAGTTAAAAAATGAATTAAAGTTTATTATTGAAACAATAAAAAAACAATATCAAAGTTTGAATTTAAACCATGCTTTATATGAACAAAAAATATTTATCGACAAAAGTACTAGTATTAAAGTTACTTTTATGGGAATCATCGATAAAATCTTATATAAAGAAGAAGATAATCAGACAATATTGTGTATTATTGATTATAAGACTGGTAATCCTATTTTAGATATTGATAATACTAAATATGGATTAGAAATGCAGTTACCAATTTATCTATATTTATCAAAAGAATTAAAATTTAAAAATATTAAAATAGCTGGTTTTTATTTACAAAAAATATTAAATAATGAAATTAATAAAGATAATAATCATACTTATTTAGAGTTAAAAGAAAATAATTTGAAATTACAAGGTTATACTAATGATAATTTAGATATATTAGAAAAATTTGATAAAACTTATGAAAATAGTCAAGTGATTAAATCTTTAAAAACTACTAGTAATGGATTTAGTCATTATTCGAAAATGATTAATGATGGAAAAATTGAGGAATTAATTGAAACCGTTGATGAAAAAATAAATATTGCCTGCGATAATATTTTAAATGGCTTATTTGATATTAACCCTAAACGATTAGATGGTGAGAATGTTGGCTGTTTATATTGCCCATTTATAGATATTTGCTATAGACAAGAAAAAGATATTGTCGATATTGGAGGTGATAAAGATGCCAGTGTGGACTAAAGAACAAAATGATGCTATTTATAAAAGTGGAACTAACATTATTGTCAGTGCGGGTGCCGGAAGTGGTAAGACAGCTGTTTTAAGTGAAAGGGTTTTAGAAAAACTAAAACAAAGAATTCATATTAATGAACTACTTATTTTAACTTTTACAAAAGCTGCAGCTAGTGAAATGAAAGAGCGAATTAGAAAGAAAATAAAAAAAGAAAATTTAAACCAGGAATTAGACATGATCGATGCGGCTTATATTACGACATTTGATAGTTTTGCTTTATCGATTGTTAAGAAATATCATTATTTAATTAATGTATCAAAAGATGTCAATATTATTGAAGAATCTCTTATAAAGATAAAAAAAGAAGAATTTTTAGATGAAATATTTGAAGATAAATATCAAAATGATGCTAATTTTAAAGAATTAATTAATGATTTTTGCGTTAAAGATGATAAAGAAATTAGAAACCAAATTTTAAATATAAATGATAAGTTAGATATGTTAATTGATAAGATTGCATATTTAGAAAATTATCAATTTGGTGATATTGATAAAGATATTAATTCTTATTTAATTTATATAAAAAGACAAATTCTATCGCTTGAAGATATAATAAGCGAATTAAGTAACTATACGGATAGTGAATATTTAAATAAGTTATATGAATCAATAAATCCACTTTTAAATAGCAATACTTATGATGAAATCAAAATAAATTCTAATTTAAAACTACCACCTTTACCTCGAGGTTCACAAGAAGAAACTAAAAAAATTAAAGATAAACTTAATAAAAAAATTAAAAGTATTAATGAATTATGTAGTTATGAAAATATTGATAATATAAAAGATACAATTTTAAAAACAAAAGATTATATTAAAGTAATAATTGAGGTTATTTTGAATTTAACTAAAAAAATTAACTATTATAAATATCAAAACGATATGTATGAATTTAATGATATTGCGTTACTTGCAATTAAAATAGTTAAAGAAAATCCTGATATTGCTTTAGAACTAAAAAATAGTTTTAAAGAAATTATGATTGATGAATACCAAGATACTAATGATTTACAAGAAGAATTTATTAGGTATATTTCTTCTAATAATGTTTATATGGTTGGTGATATTAAACAATCGATATATCGCTTTAGAAATGCTAATCCTAATATTTTTAAAAATAAATATGATAATTATTCTAAAGAAATTGGGGGAATTAAAATTGATTTAAATAAAAATTTTCGTTCAAGAAAAGAAGTTTTGGATGATATTAATTTGATTTTTAATTTAATTATGAATGATGATATTGGTGGCGCTGATTATTTAAAAACTCATCAGATGGTATTTGGAAATAATGCCTATTTCAATGAAGGAGCTACTAAACAAGATTATGATCTTGAAATACTAGAGTATGAAAACAGTAATAATAATTTTAGTAAAGATGAAGTAGAATGTTTCTTAATTGCTAATGATATAAAAAATAAAATAAATAGTAACTATCAAGTGTTTGATAAAGATGAATTAGTATTAAGGCGTGCACGTTATAGTGATTTTGTTATTTTGTTAGATCGTTCAACTAATTTTGATTTGTTTAAAAAGATTTTTGAATATTATCAAATTCCTTTAAACATTTTAAAAGAAGAAAAAATGAATAATGATCAAGATATTTATGTTTTAAATAATTTAATTAAGTTTGTTATAAAAGTTAACAAAAAAGAATATGATAGTGATTTTAGATATTTATTTATAAGTATTATGCGAAGTTTTATTTATAATGAAAAAGATGATGTTATTTTTAAGTATTTTTTAAATAAAAATTATTATGATAGTGATCTATTTAAAAAAGCTAAAGAAATATCTCTTGATTTTAACTCTTCTTACATAATTAATGAAATTTTAGAAAAGTTTAGTTTTTATGAAAAATTAATTACAATCGGTAATATTGAAGCAAGTTTAATCAAAATAGATCAAATAATTGATATGGCTAATAATTTAAACGATTATGACATTAATTTATTTTCTAATCACCTAGATAAAATGATTAGTGAGAATTATCAAATGAAATATCAAATTAATAATGATTTAGGCGATGCGGTTAAAATAATGACGATTCATAAATCTAAAGGTTTAGAATATCATATTTGTTATTTTGCGAATATGTACAAAAGCTTTAATATTAGTGAGTTAAATGAAAAATTTTTATACAGTAACAAATATGGAATAGTTACGCCATATTTTGATGAAGGAATAGGCAATACTATATATAAAACATTAATTAAAGAAGACTATATTAAAGAAGAAATATCAGAAAAAATAAGATTATTTTATGTTGCTTTGACTCGTGCTAAAGAAAAAATGATTATGGTTATGCCATATAGTGAAATAAATAGTTTTAATAATGAGTTAGTATTAAAAAATGATATTAAAGAACAGTATCGTAGTTTTTTAGATATCATTAATTCAATAAAAAATCGGTTAGAAAAATATTTAATCAAAGTAGATGTTCCTAATTTAACTAAAGATTATAACTTAATCAAAGAAAATAATTATGATATTTCTGAATTTAAAAAATTAAATGTCGAAAATATTAATATTGCAAATGAAGAAATTAAAGAAAATAGTTTTTCTAAAAAAATAAATGAAGTAATCACTAAAGATAAGAAAAAATTATTAGAGTTTGGAACAGAATTTCATGAATTGTTAGAAAATTTAGATTTTAGTAAAGAAATAAATTTAGAAAATAAATTTTATCAAGAAAAAATCAATAATTTTTTAAACAGTGATATTTTAAAAAATTATAGAAATGCTAAAATATTTAAAGAGTATGAATTTATGTATATTAAAGATGATACAAAATATCATGGTATTATCGATTTAATGCTAGAGTATGATGAATATATTGATATAATTGATTATAAGTTAAAAAATATCGACGATAAAAAATATATTGAGCAGTTAACTGGTTATAAAAATTTTATTGAAAGTAAATCTAATAAAAAAGTTAATTTATATTTATATTCGATAATTGATTCTAAATTTTCTAGTATTTATTAAATATTTAAGTATTAATAAAACGATTTTCATAATAAAGAGAATCGTTTTTTTGATTAATTTAATAATTTTTTGGTGTACAAATCAAAACTATTTCTGTAGGATAGATGTTATTACCGTAATATCTTAAGTAATAATTATAGTTCTTATTATACTTATCAATTAATTTAGGAATACGCCATAAATCATCATTATTGTGATAAACTGAAATTAATAATTTGGGATTATCATTTATAATATGATTTTTAGCTCCAATTAATGCTTGATATTCAGAGCCTTCGATATCCATTTTCAAAATATCGATTCTTTCTAACAAATCATTATCTAAAGAGACAACTTCTACTTCAACAGTACCAACATCACCAATTTGATTAGCTGATGCATTTACAGGACTTTCTTTTAAATACAAAGTATCATTTTTGTCTAATACTGCTTTATTTTTATAGACAATATTATCAAAATTACTTAACGTGTTTTTTAAAATCGCTATTGTCTCTTTAGTTATTTCATAGCAATATATTTTTTTATAGTTATTATAAGTATTAATAAAATCTAATGTTGTATCACCAGTATAAGCTCCTAAATCAACAAATATTTCAAAATTGCTATTAGGAATAAGATCTAAATCAAAATAATGTTTAAAATTATTATTCATACATTCTTTTAAAGTATTAAAATCGAATTGATACCAATTGTTTAAAATAGCAAATAATATTTTTCTAGAAGTATAGTCATTTAATTTATTATAAAACCAAATAAAATCATCGATGTGTTCTTTTAAAGTTTCAGCTTTATAATAAAGAGCAGCGTAATTATTATTTGCTGAATCTAAAATTTCCCAATAGCCAAATTTATTAAGATAATTCTCTAAAGATTTTTGAATATCAGAATGGATATGATGAAATCCATTTTGCATATTAACAAATATTTCATCAGTTGTCATGTTTTTAATTTTACTAACTAATTCATTGAATTTTTTATCTACAATGTTCATATTATCAACCTCATAAAAATATATGTAAAAATTATTTGTTATATAATTAAAAAAATAGAATATTAGGAAAATTAATTGAATTTATTTTATAAAGAAGATTTATTGGACGATTGTTCTAAATTTTAATTTAATAGTTATTTATCTAAGTTAAATTATTAGATTATATAATCAATTTAAAATATTTAAAAAATTGTTTGACAATAATAAAAAAATGTGCTATTATTTCTTTATCGACATTGACTGAGAGAAGTAATAATAATGATTTATCAAGCGAGTTAGGTATGGTGGAAGCTAACATAATTAGTTATTATGAATAACACTCACGAGTTAGTTATGCGAACAATATTTAGTAGTGTAACTCGGAAGTAATCCGTTATCTTATTACACATTTTGTTAGAAATGAGAAAGTGATCATATAATCTATTTAGATTTTAAATATATGATAAAATGGGTGGTACCGCGGATCTTACAGCATTCGTCCCAATTATGGGATGAGTGCTGTTTTTATTTTGTGAAAGGGTGAATAAAATGATTGAAAAAGAAAAACTAAAACAATATGCTAATAAGTTAATGTTTGATATGGATGATAATGAATATCAAACATTGCAAGAAGAGTTTGATATTATTTTAAAACAAATGGATTTAATTAGTAAAATTAAAGATATTGCTTCAGTTCAACCAACGACATTCCCTTTTGTTAAAGATACTGATTTAAGGGAAGATATAAGTGAGGATAATGATGTATTGACAGTATCTGAAGTTTTAGAAAATGCTAAACAAGTAGCAAAAGATCAAGTTAAAGTACCAAAGGTGGTGGAATAATGAAATCAGAAATATTAAAGTTAAGAAAATTATTAGATGAAAATAAAACAACCGGTGAAGAATTATTTAAACAAGCAATTGCCAAAAATGATAAAGAAATTAATGCCTTTGTGACTATTTTAGATAAATATATGCATCGTGGTGGTAAAACTTTGATCGATAATATTCCTTATGCTTTAAAAGATAATATTTCAACTCGTGGTATTTTAACTACTGCTTGTTCAAATATTTTAAAAGATTATGTTCCAGTTTATGATGCTACAGTTTATAAAAAATTAAAAGAAGCTGGTGCTATTTTAGTTGGTAAAACTTCGATGGATGAATTAGCGATGGGTGGTACTGGCACAACTGGTAATAATGGTGTTGTAAGAAATCCATGGGATAAAAAAAGACTAATTGGTGGTTCTTCCGCAGGAAGTGCTGCAAGTGTCGCAATGAATCTAGTTCCATTTAGTATTGGCTCTGATACTGGTGATTCAATTAGAAAACCAGCCGCTTATGGTGGAGTAGTTGGCTTTAAACCAACATATGGTAGAATTTCAAGATATGGCTTATTTGCTTTCGCATCTAGCTTAGATCATGTTGGGTGTTTTACTAAATATGTAGCGGATGCAGCAATCGTTACCGATATTATTAAAGGGTACGATCCTCATGATATGACTTCCTTAAAAGATGAAGATGAATGCTATTTTGATATGTTAAATAATTCTGTTAAAGGAAAAAAACTATTTTACTTTAAAGATATTTGTGACCCTAAAAACTATGAAGATGATGAAGAACTAATAGAAATTTTAACTAAATTTAAAGCGACTATTGAAAAGGTAAAGAGTCTTGGAATTGAAGTAGAAGAAGTAGAATTTCCTAAAGAGTTGTTATTAGCTTTGTATCCTACTTATATGACAATTTCATGTGCTGAAGCAACGAGCAATAACTCTAACTTAACTGGTATTCAATTTGGACCAAGAGGTGAAGGTACTTCGATTGAAGAAATTATGTTTGATGCTAGAACAAAAGGCTTTTCCGAACTGATCAAAAGAAGATTTATTTTAGGTAGTTATATTTTACAAAAAGAAAACCAAGAAAAATTATTTAAAAATGCTCAAAGAGTAAGAAGATTAGTTGTTTCAAAAATGGAAGAATTATTTAAAAAATACGATGGGTTAATTATGCCATCTAGTGGTAGTATTGCTCCATTATTTGAAGAATCAAGTGATAAATTATCTGATAAATATTTAATTTTAGAAAACCATTTAGTTATCGGAAATTTTGGTGGGTTCCCTAGTATTAGTATTCCTAGTGGCATCGTTAATAAAATGCCGATTAGTATTAATATCACAGGAAGAGTAAAAGAAGACGGCTTAGTTTTAAACTTAGCTTATAAAATTGAAGAAGTTTTAAATTTTGAAAAGGTAGGTGAATAAAATGCGCAAAGTTGTTATTGGGTTAGAAGTTCATTGTGAATTAAAAACTATTACCAAAAACTTTTCAGCATCAAAAAATGAATATACTAATATTCCTAATATTCATGTAACTCCAGTCGATTTAGGACTTCCAGGTATTTTACCAGTTGTTAATATGGAAGCAGTTAAAAAAGCTTTAAAAACAGCGATGGCTTTAAACTGTACTAACCCAGATGAAGTTTTATTCGACCGGAAAAATTATTATTATCCTGATTTACCAAAGGGTTATCAAATAACTCAAGTTACTAAACCAATGGGTAAAAATGGTTATTTAAAAATTGTCATGCCAGATTATGAAAAAGATGTTTTAATTCATCAATTGCACTTAGAAGAAGATACAGCATCTTTAGATCATTACTCAACTTATTCATTAATTGATTATAATAGATCTGGTATTCCTTTAATTGAAATTGTAACCGAACCTTGTATATCTACATCTGATGAAGCCGTTAAATTTTTAGAAACTTTAAGAGAAGTATTCATTTACTGTGGGGTATCAGAGGCGGATTCAAAAAAAGGACAAATGCGTTGTGATGTTAACATTTCTTTAACAGATAGTGATCAACTAGGAACTAAAGTAGAAATGAAAAACATCAACTCATTTTCAAGTGTTAAAGCAGCTATTGAGTATGAAATAAAAAGACAAAATGAAGTTTTAGATAAAGGAGAAAAAGTTATTCAAGAAACAAGAAGATTCGATGAAGAAACTTTAAAAACTTATTCCATGCGTGAAAAAGTTGATGCGGTTGATTATAAATATTTTATTGAACCTAATATACCACCAGTTAAGTTAACTAAAGAGTTTTTAGATAACATAAGAAAAGAAATTCCTAAATTACAATACGAAAGATATCATCAATATATTAATGAATATGAACTATCAGAATATGATGCTAATGTTTTGGTTAAAGATAAAGAAATAGCTGATTATTTTGAAGAATTAATTAGTTATGATATAAAACCTAAAGAAGCTTGTAGTTGGGTTACAACAGTTATTTTGGGTTCTTTAAACAAACTAAATACCGATTTAAAAGGATTGTTTATAACTTCTAAAATGTTAAGTGAAGTCATAAAATTAATTTTAGATAACAAAATATCAGTTGGTAATGCGAAAAAAGTATTATATCGAGCAATGGATGAAAAAGTTGATCCAATTAAAATTATTGAAAAAGAACATTTAAGACAAATTGATGATGAAAGTGTTTTAATTAAATTAGTTAATGAAGCTTTAGATGAACATGAAGATATTGTCTTACAATTTAAAGAAGGAAAAGACTATGTAGCTAACTACTTTGTCGGTCAAGTTATGAAAAAAACGAAAGGACAAGCAAGTCCTGTTAAAACATTAGAAATAATCAAAGAAGAAATTAAAAAGAGGTGATTACAATGTATCGAGATATTTATTGTGGATTAATAAGTGAAAAAGATATTGATAAAAAAGTTAAAATAGCTGGTTGGGTAGAAAACATTCGTGACCATGGTGGGGTTATATTTGTCGATATTAGAGATGAAAAAGGAACTATTCAAGTAGTAAGTAATGACGATAGTATTTTTAATGGCTTAACTAAAGAAAGTACAGTTACAATTGAAGGTGTAGTTAGAAAAAGAGATGAAGATGATTTCAACTTAAAAATAGCAACCGGAACAGTTGAAATATTAATTAGTTCTTTAACTATTTTAGGTAAATCAAAAAATGTTTTACCATTTGAAATAATCACTTCTAAGGAGGTTTCAGAAGAGGTTAGATTAAAATATCGTTATCTAGATTTAAGGAACCCTAAAGTACATGATAATGTGGTATTTAGATCACAAGTTATTAAATTTTTAAGAGAAAAAATGGAAAAATTAGGATTTTTAGAAATTCAAACTCCGATTTTAACCGCTTCCTCACCAGAAGGAGCTCGAGATTTCATCGTTCCTTCAAGAAAATTTAAAGGTAAATTTTATGCTTTACCGCAAGCTCCTCAAATCTTTAAACAATTATTAATGTGTTCAGGATTTGATAAATATTTTCAAATAGCTCCTTGTTTTAGAGATGAAGATGCAAGAAGTGATCGAGTATATGGCGAATTTTATCAATTAGATTTTGAAATGAGTTTTGTTACTGAAGAAGATGTTTTAAAAATCGGTGAAGAAATATTTTATGATGTTTTTAAAAAGTTTGGTCATAAAGAAATATCTAATGAACCATTTAGAAGATTAACTTATAAAGAAGCGATTGCTAAATATGGAACTGATAAACCAGATTTAAGAAACCCCTTAGAAATTATCGATGTAACAAGTGTATTTGTCGATACTGATTTTAAACCATTTCGCAGTGTTCCAGTAAAAGCAATTAAAGTTTTAGATATTGCTAGTAAATCAAACTCTTGGTTTAACGAATTAGTCGATTATGCAAAAACAATCGGTATGCCAGGAATCGGTTATTTTAAAATATTAGAAGATATGAGTTTTGCAGGACCTATCGATAAATTTTTAACTGATTTTGAAAGAGAAGAATTAATAAAATTAGCCGATTTAAAACCAAATAGTGTTATATTTTTTATCGCTGATAGAAAAAATGCTAGTAAATTAGCGGGATTAATTAGAGATGAATTAGGAAGAAAATTAGATTTAATTGATGAAAGTAAATATGAATTTTGTATTGTCAAAGATTTCCCAATGTATGAATGGAATGAAGAACTAGATAAATATGATTTTTCCCATAACCCATTTAGTATGCCACAAGGTGGAATAGAAGCTTTAAATAGTCAAGATATAGAAAATATTGTCGCTTATCAATATGATTTTGTTTGTAATGGAATAGAAATGGCTAGTGGTGCTGTTCGTAACCACGATATTGAAATAATGAAAAAAGCTTTTGCCTTAGCCGGATATAGCGAGGATACAGTAAAAGAAAAATTTAAATCTTTATATACAGCATTTCAATATGGTGCTCCTCCTCATGCGGGAATGGCTCCAGGAATCGACCGAATGATAATGTTACTTAAAGAAGAAAAATCAATTAGAGAAACAATTGCTTTTCCAATGAGTGCATCAGGTCAAGATTTGATGATGGGATCTCCTGGTGATGTTAGTGAACTACAACTAAGAGAAACCCATATAAAAATTAGATAATTTAATAAAAAAATAAAATTTAACTATTTTATTTTTTTTAGACATGATATAATTATTGTTAGGAGATGTTTGATATGGAGAAATATATACCAGATATTTATCAAAAAAGTATTTATACAATCAATTACGATATCTTATATAATCGTGGTATAAGATGTTTACTTATAGATTTAGATAATACAATTGTTCCTATTACAATGAAAAAACCTAATAAAAAAATTAAAGAATTATTTGATGATTTGAAAACTAAAGGATTTAAGATAATCATTTTTTCTAATAGCCCTAAAAAAAGAGTTAAACCATTTAAAGATGAATTAGATGTTGATTGCTGTGCTATAGCTATGAAACCATTTAAAAGAAAATATATGAAAATATTAAATGAATATAAGTTAAATATTGCTTCAGTTGCCTGTATTGGCGATCAATTATTAACTGATATTAAAGGCGGTAATAATGTCGGCATTACAACAATTTTAGTTAATCCAATTGGAACTAAAGAAAGACTAACCACAAGAATAAATCGTTATTTTGAAAGAAAAATACTGAAGAAATTACGGGATAATGATTTATTTACCAAAGGAAAATATTATGAATAAATGCCAAGGATGCGGAGTTTTATGCGAAAATACTTTGTGTGAAAGATGTTTTCGGATAAAACATTATAATGATTATAAAGTAGTTGCTAAAACTAACAATGATTTTATTCCTATTTTGGAAAATATTTCAAAAAGTAATGACTTAGTACTTTTAGTAGTTGATTTGTTTAATATTGGTGATTTATCTTTAATTAAGAAATATTTAAAAAATGATATCTTGTTAGTTTTAACTAAACGTGATTTATTACCTAAAAGTGTTTCTTTTGATAAATTATATAATTATGATTATCAAATAGATTATATTGATAAAATAATTATCAGTAGTAATAAAAACTATAATTTTGATGAATTGCTAGATAAAATAAATAAATATAAAAAATCTAATAACGTCTATGTAGTAGGTTTTACTAATGCTGGCAAATCAACTATGATTAATAAATTAATTTATAATTATTCCGATAATAAAACGGAAATAACTACTAGTCCACTTCCTAGTACAACCTTAAATACAATTGAAATAAATTTGGGTGATTTAACTTTAATCGATACTCCTGGCTTATTAAGCGAAGGAGATATTGCCAATTATGTTAGTGGTGAGGAATTAAAAAAAATAATTCCCAAAAAGGAAATAAAACCTATAACTTATCAAATAAAAGGCTTTCAAACTATAGTTGTCGATGATTATTTATTAATTGAAGCAAATGATATCGATTTAACTTTTTATGTATCTAATAATTTAAAAATAGAAAGATACTATAAAAAAAATAATACCAATTTGAAAAAACATGTTATTGAAGTTAATCATAATGATATTGTTGTTAAAGGCTTATGTTTTATTAAAACTAATAAAAAAAGCACTTTAAATGTATATACTTTGGATAAAGTTTCTGTGTTTACACGTAGAAGTATAATTTAGTATATTTGATAAAAAAATTTCTTGTTGAAATTTTTGTTATAATATTTTTAGGATTCAATATAAAAATGAATCCTATTTTTTAACAAGTTTATTGATGCCATTATAAAAAGAAAAAAGCTTTAAAAGCTTTTTTTCTATGGTCCAGTAGGTCCAGTAGGCCCAGTTGGTCCGGTTGGTCCAGTAGGTCCGGTAGGTCCAGTAGCACCTTCAGGTCCAGTAGGTCCAGTAGCACCTTCAGGTCCGGTTGGTCCAGTAGGTCCAGTAGGTCCAGTAGCGCCTTCAGGTCCAGTAGGTCCAGTAGCACCTTCAGGTCCGGTAGGTCCAGTAGCGCCTTCAGGTCCAGTAGGTCCAGTAGCGCCTTCAGGTCCAGTAGGTCCAGTAGCACCTTCAGGTCCGGTAGGTCCAGTAGCGCCTTCAGGTCCAGTAGGTCCGGTAGCTCCAGTAAGTCCAGTAGCACCAGTAGGCCCAGTAGGTCCAGTAGCTCCGGTTGGCCCAGAAGGGATTGTAAGATTAATGAAGAAATTAGGAGAAGTTCCTGTTATCGAAGCTGATGCAGTAGGTCCAGTAGTTACTGTTCCAATTGTTAAAGTTGGAGTTGCAGCGGGCCCAGTAGGTCCGGTAGGACCGGTAGGTCCAGTAGCACCACTTGCTCCAGTACCAGATGGCCCAGTAGGACCTGTAGGTCCAGTTGGTCCTTGAATACCAGGATTTCCTTGAATTCCTTGAACACCTTGAGGTCCAGTAGCTCCGGTGGCTCCTTGAGGTCCAGTAGCTCCTGGGTTACCTTGGATACCTTGAACACCTTGTGGTCCAGTAGGTCCTTGAGGACCTGTTGACCCTGTAACCCCTGCAGGCCCAGTAGGTCCAGTGGCACCTTGAGGTCCGGTAGGTCCGGTAGCACCAGTAGCACCAGTAGCTCCTGCCGGTATTGAAAAATCAAGGACTGCATTTGTATTAGTTCCAATATTTGTAACACTTGCCGCACTACCAGGAATGCCAGTTGTTGTTAAACCTATTGCAACAGTAGTAGGCCCAGCTGGGCCGGTTGGACCAGTAGGTCCGGTGGCACCTACACAAGTTACACAAGCTGGTTTACATTTTTGATCTTGTTCGATTTTGCACATAGCGTTTTGATATATATCGTTAATAGTAATCACCTCGTTTCTATATATAGAATATGTAAGTATTTAATAAAATTGAATATTATAGTCTAAATATTATCTAAAAATAATATGTTTTTGCTTGACCAAATCAAAAGTTGAATGTTAAAATGAAATAGGTGAGATGATGGTTGCAGAAGTGTTAGTAGAAATAGAAAAACTTGATAAAACTTTTACCTATCTAATCCCTTCTAATCTAAATATCCAAATAGGAATTCGTGTTTTAGTTCCTTTTGGTAAACAAAGGTTAGAAGGTTTTGTCGTGGCTATTAAAGATGAAATTCCAAGTGAATATAAGTTAAAAGAAATTATAGAAGTAATTGATGATAATCCTATTTTGAACAATGAATTATTGAAATTAGGTAAATATCTTAGTAAAAAAACATTATGTACTTTAACTAGTGCTTATCAAACGATGTTACCATCAGCATTAAAAGCTAAAGTGAATACTAAAATAAATAAAAAAACAGTTTTATATATAAAAAAAATAAAAGAGTATACTCCGGTAACGGAAAAAGAAGAAATTATTTTAAATTTATTAAGTAATAAAGATATTTCTTTAAAAGAAGCTAATAGTATTTCTTCCTATGTAGTAAATAAGTTAATCGATAAAGGAATAATTGAAAAATATGAAAAAGAAGTATATCGTTTAGAAGAAGATATAGAAAAACAAGATGAAGGAAAAAAATTAACAGAAGAACAAAAAATGGTGATTTCTAAAATAAATTTAAATAATTTTAAACCGTATTTATTACATGGTGTGACTGGATCTGGTAAAACAGAAGTTTATATGCAATTAATAAAAAAAGTAATAAATAATAAAAAACAAGCTTTAGTATTAGTTCCAGAAATTAGTTTAACGCCACAACTAGTAGATACTTTTAAAAAAAGATTTGGTAATGATATTGCAATATTACATAGTCATTTAAGTAATGGTGAAAAATATGATGAATGGCGAAAAATTGTAAGAAACGAAGTAGATATTGTCATAGGAGCAAGGAGTGCTGTATTTGCTCCATTAACTAATATAGGTATCATTATTATTGATGAAGAACATTCTAATACTTATAAACAAGAAAATAATCCACGATATAATGCTATCGATGTCGGATTATATCGTTCTAAATTTTACAACTGTCCAATAGTTTTAGGAAGTGCAACTCCATCAATTGAAAGTTATACTAGAGCTAAAACGAATATATATGAATTATTAGAAATGAAAAATAGAGTTAATAAAAATTTACCGAAGGTTACATTAGTTGATATGAAAGAAGAAATAAGAAATAAAAATCCTATTTTTTCTCAATTTTTAAAAGATAAAATAAACGAAAAATTAAATAATAATGAACAAGTGATTATATTATTAAATAGAAGAGGGTATACAACTATTACAACTTGTAATAATTGTGGTTTTACTCATAGGTGTCCTAATTGTGATATTCCTTTAACTTATCATTTAAAATCAAAAAAAATGGTTTGTCATTATTGTAATTATGAAACAAATAAATTATTTAAATGTCCTAATTGTGGTAGTACTGATATTAAAGAAAGAGGTATGGGGACAGAAAAGTTAGAAGAGGAAGTAATAAAAGAATTTGATAATGCAAAAGTAGTTAGAATGGATGTAGATACTACTAGAACTAAACAAGCACATAAAAAAATAATAACTGGTTTTGAAAATGAAAAATATAATGTTTTAATTGGTACTCAAATGATTGCTAAAGGTTTAGATTTCCCTAAAGTTACTTTGGTTGGAGTTATTAATGGTGATGCATCATTAAATATTCCTGATTTTAGAAGTGGCGAAAGAACATTTCAATTATTAAATCAAGTAGCAGGAAGAGCTGGTAGGAGTGATTTGCAAGGAGAGGTTATTATTCAAGGATTTAATATTGACCATTATAGTTTGATATGTGCGAAAAATCACGACTATTTAAGTTTTTATAATGAAGAAATGAAAATTAGAAAAATATTAAAATATCCTCCTTTTTATAATTTATGTTTAATTAAAATTCAAGGATTAAATGATAAAAAATGTGAGGAAGAAAGTAATAAAATTATTGCCTATTTAAAAAATAATTTAAAAGAAGAAATCATTTTAGGCCCAACACCAGCAATGATACCAAAAGTAAATAATATTTATCACTATCAAATAATTATTAAATATAAAGATACTAAAAAGATTTATCAATATTTAAAATTTATTAATGATAAATATATAAATAGTAAAATAACGGTTGGAATTGATTTTAATCCTAATAAAATATAGTAAATTAGTTGCAAGAATTAATCATAAGGCAAATAAAAATAATGAAAATGTGTTATAATAATATTATGGTGATTTAAATGTGGATATTGATTGTGATTATAATTATTTTAATAGTTTGTTATTTATATGTTACTTATAATAGGTTAATTTATTTAAACAAAAAAACTGATAAAGAATTTTTAGAATTAGATATGTTTTTTAAAAGAAGAATAAGTTTATTGCCTAATTTAATTAATATTTTTAGTCGATATAATTTGGAAAAAGATACGTTAAATAGAATTATATTTTTGATAAAAGATGATTATGAAAAGATGACAATTAAAGATAAAATTGATACAAATATAGAATTAAATAATTTGATTGATAAATTATGGGAAGTGGCTGATACTAATATAATATTAAAACAAAACCCTGTGTTTTTAAACACTATTAAACAGTTTAATTTAGCTGAAGAAGAAATAATTTTTAACAAAAAATATTATAATGAAATAATTAATAAATACAATAAAAAAGTTAATCACTTTCCTAGTAATATAATTGCTAAATTATTAAAATTAAAACCTAAATATCCTTATGATATTGATGAGACCAAAAGAAGAATCATTAAATTTGATACAAATAATCGTGAAGTAATAAAACTTGAAGATAAAGCAAAGAAAGAAGATGAATTTTAAATGGTGGTAATACTTTTTAATGTCAATAATTTTTGATTAATTCCTAAAAAAGAATTAAAATAATTTCTTGATTAGTTCCTTTTTCTTTTGAAAAATTATTATTTGCTCGCCCGCTCGATTTTACGCATTTCTAAATTCATAAAATCGAGCGGGTGGGCAATCATTTTTTAATAAGCAAAAGAAAAGGAAAAAAATGAAAAAATTTGTAGTATTATTTTAATTGAATTTTTAAATTAATAATGTTATGA
>CALVVR010000007.1 GCA_944363915.1 uncultured Bacilli bacterium
TACGGTTATATAAAGAGAAGCACTAGGAAACAAGTTTTATTCCCAAGGTGATTGCCTTAAAATATTAGTATTTTTCAACCAGAATAAAAACGGTCTAGTAGAGTAAAATCGAAAAATCGTTTTTTCTTTGTAAAATCGAAAAACTGTTTTTTTGTTAGTCAATATAATTAAAAATTTTAATTAGACTTTTTTTGTTGACTTTCACAATATTTTAAGCTAAAATTAAAGTTAGATAGCAATACTAAAATATGTAATAATATAGGAGATGATAGATTAATGTTAAATTCAAAAAATAAAGAACTAATGAACAAAGGTTTTACTTTAATTGAATTATTGGGAGTACTAATAATACTAGCAGTAATTGCTTTAATAACATTTCCTATCATAGATAATGCCATAAAAAATAGTCGGGAGAAATCATTAGAAAGAACGATAGATGCAATAGAAGAAGCAGCGTATCGCTATAGTATCGAAAATGATATAGGTTATCCAACTGAAAAACAAGCCCTTTATCTAAGTGACATTCAAAGAAAGGGATTTTTAGAGTCACCAATTATAAATCCGGTGACTAATGAAGAATTATCGGGTTGTGTTTGGTATTATTGGGACACAAATTATAATCAATATATATTTGAATATGATGGTGAATGTGTAGATATGGATACCGAACCAGTCATAAATATAAGTTATAATGAAAGTTTAATCAATAGTAATGGTTGGGCAAAAGAAAATATCACTGTAACATTAAGTGGAAATGGTGAGATAAAATACTGTCTAGCAGATAGTGAATGTGAACCAAATGAAATAGTAGAAACAGGAAATAATACCAAATTTATTACAAGTGAAGGAACAAATTATATATGTGCATTAACTACTAATAGTTTAGGAAGTAGCGACACATTATGTCAAAGTTTTAAATTAGATAAAACATTACCAAATATTAAAGGGGTGCCAGATTTAAAAGTTAATAAAAATGAAGTAGTTAATTTAAGTGATGGAGTAACATATAATGATGCTTTATCAGGGATAGATGGAAAATTAACAATAGAACCAAGTAGCGTAAATACATCATCAGTTGGAATAAAGGAAGTAAAATACAGTATAAAAGATAAAGCTGGAAATGTAAGAGAGATAACAAGAAGAATAACAGTAGAAATGTTAGCACCAACTATAACTTATAATTTAGTAGATGAAAGTAGTATAAATAGTAATGGCTGGGCAAAAGAAAACTTCTATGTAAAAGCAACAATAGCAGATAATGGTGGCGGAATAAAGAGTGCAAAAAGTTGTGTAAGCAATACAAGCAGTGAATGTGAACCAATAGCAGAAATAAGTGGAACAACAAAAGATTTCTATATTGAAGTAGAAGGAAACAATAGATTGTGTATAGAAGTTATAGATAACCAAGAAAATACAGTTTTAGTATGTAGTGATACATACAAATTAGATAAAACAGCTCCAACTGTAGGAAGTATCAATATAAATGGAACAAAAGGAAGCAATGATTGGTATACTTCCAATGTAAGTATAAGTGTCAATAATGGTAGTGATAGTTTATCAGGTCATGATAGTACAAAAACTAATGTAAATAGTATAACAAGCAATACTGCAGGAACCACTGTAACAGTAACAACAAAAGATTTGGCAGGAAATACAGCTACTCAAGATTACACAATTAAAGTAGATAAAGATAGTCCTGTTATAACTGCAAAGAGCGGAACTGTAGAAATAACAGAAGGAGATAGTAATCCGGTAAGTAATTATTTTAATTATAGTTACAGTACTAGTGGAGGAAGTATAAGTTGTACACCAACTAACACTAGTGGTTTATCAGTTGGAAATCAAACAGTAAGTTGTACAGTAACAGGTAAAAATGGAAAAAGTACTAGTGCAAGTAGAAATATAAACGTTAAAATTTTATATAAAGATGGTAGTGGAGCAAATAAGCCAGAATTATTAAATAATATGATACCAATCAAATATAATGGAACAAATTGGGTATATGCTGATATAAGTGAAGAATGGTATAATTATAATAGTAAAGAATGGGCTAATGCAGTTGTTTTAAATAATGGAGTAAGTAAAAGTGTTGGCCAAACAATTAGCGAAAGTGAAATAGCATTATGGTATGTATGGATACCAAGATATAAATATAAATTATTTAATGCTAATAATGGAAGTGTTGATAGACAATTAATTAACGTAACTTTTGAACCAGGAACAGCAAGTACTGGAATAGTAAGGTGTACAGATGCAGTAAGTGGATCAGGAAATAGTAGTGAAACATGTACGAATGCTACAAATGGCAATTGGTATACGCATCCAGCCTTTACCTTTGGCGGTGAACAATTAACAGGATTTTGGGTAGGAAAATTTGAAGTAAGTACAAGTGATAGTACATGTAATAGCAATTCAAATACTACTAATTGTGATAAAGTATCAACGGTAATAATCAAACCGGGAATAAGTAGCTGGAGATATGCTACAGTATCAAACTTTTATACATCAATTCAAAACATAAGTACTAATTATAATTTAAATGGAGACTCACATATGATGAAGAACATGGAATGGGGAGCAGTAGCATATTTAAAGCAAAGCACATATGGCTTGGGAATTGAAGATATAATATATAATAGTAACATCAATTATTATACAGGAGGCGGAAGTAGTACATCATATAAAAGTAATATTGGACAGTCAACAACAAGAAATATTTATGGTGTATATGATATGAGTGGTGGAGCATCGGAATATGTGATGGGAAATATGGTCAAAGCTAGTCGCGAATTTTATTCAAGTTATGCTGGATTTAGTAGTGCTCCAGATGCTAAATATTATGATAAGTATACATATAGCACAAGTACTACAACACATGGAAGAGGAAAACTAGGAGATGCCACAAAAGAAACATTATCAAGTTTTGGAAGTACTAGTGGTGGATGGTATAGTGATTTTGCGTATTTCCCTTATTCCGGCAATTCCTGGTTCACTCGGGGCCGCTACTATAGCTACCATAGCTTTGGTAGTGCTGACGGCGTGTTTAACTTCGATAGGGACAATGGTCGTGCACTTTCCAGCATTTCTGCCCGTGCTGTTGTTTGTATTCGCGAGTAGCAAACTAAAGCTTGCCACTATAGGACAAACCAAAGTAAAAGGAACGAGTATAAATGTATAAAATAAAACGAGCGAAATTCTCACCTATTCTATTCAAGGGGGAATGAGGGAGAACACAAAAATTACAAATAACAAAAAAAAGCAATAATAGAAAAAGTAAGAATAACTGATTCCACGTACAAAGTGTGTGGAGCCATGCACGGCTTTTAAGCGGTGCGTTGTTATGGTGTGTTTTAAAAAATGGTATAATTTGTTAATATAAATTATACAAGGTGAAAGGTCATAACGCGAACTTCCCTAATTCCAGCAATTCCTGGTTCAAACAGGGTGGCAACTATAGCAATGGTGCTAATGCAGGCGTGTTCAACTTCAACAACAATGGCAATGCGAATTCCAACAATTCCGTCCGTACCGTCGTCTGTGTTCGCTGGACTATACTATTCGAGTGCTTTAAGATATGATTCAAGGATTATATAAAAGTTTATAATATAGAGACCTGAATCCTTTTATACAATATGTATAAAAAAATATAAATAGATAATTTTTGATGAGTAGCAAAATGGTGAAAATCAGAAATTATATTTGCAGTATCTTATGGCTCTTTGTCAAATAGTGTTGGTGGAACCAAAAACTAATGATGGTAATGAATAAGGATGGTCAAATCGAAAGATTTGACCTTTCTTTAATTATATTTATAAATACCGAAATATAGGCAAGGTGTATTTTGCATTTGCATAAAACTATAATGGTTATTTTAATAATAACTACATCAAATTAGAACGATACTTGGCATATTTCTTTTAAACTTAATTTAAAATAAAAATGGGCTTAGTAAAGCAAAAGTGAAAAAATCTTTTTTATCTCTTTGTTCAATAGGGTTGATGAATCTAAAAACTAGTTATAATAAATAATTACTAAAAGAGGACAAAATGAAATGTTTTATCTCTTTTAATTATCTTTATGAATATAAGCAATAAATATAATTTTAGTGTTAAATGATAAAATCACGATAACCAAAAGTGATTCTTTTGATACATTTAATGAGATTATTAAATTTTCAGTTACATCATTATTTAAATTATATTAATTAGGTTAAAGAAGAACTTGTTGAAAGTTCTTTCATATTTACAGGAATAGATTTTTACCTAAAAATAATAATTTTAGTAAATAAAAATACATTTTATCTTTAACATAAAAAATTTTGTTAACAAAAAAGATACTTTTTCAAGTATCTTATTGAATTTGATTTAATGTAGCTTCATAGTTGTTTTTAATAATATCATCGTGAATAACCATGTTATATTTTTCTCTTAAACCGGCCCAATAAATGATTGTAGCATCATTCTCACTTAATATTTCATCAACTAAATTATCCAAGATAGTTTCTTTTACTTCTTCTAATGCTGGTTTTTCTTTTTGGCTAACTTTATAAATTATATGATAACCAAATTCAGTTTCAACTGGTTCAGTTGTGAATTTTCCGACTTCTAAATCACGAGCAGCTTCCCAAAATTCTTCAGCTAAGTTACTATCACTATTGATATTTTCCAATAAGCCACCTTCACTAGCAGTTCCAGTGTCATCTGATTGTTCTTTAGCAATGTTGATAAATTCTTCTTCTAAATTATCACTATTTTGTAATGTTTCAATTATTTTAGTAGCTTCTTCTAAAGCTTTTTGTTTAGCTTCTGCTTTTTCAGTAGAGTTCATGTCATCATCAACATCTGGAATAATTAAAATATGTCTTACAGAACTATCACCAAAAATATTATTATCATAATATTCTTGAATTTCTTCATCAGTAACAACATCAGTTCTTATATATTGTTCTAAAACTAAATTTTGACGATAACTATTTTCAAAATCTCTTAATAGTTGTTCACCTGTATAATTATTGCTTGCTAAAAATTGATTCCAACTACTTCCATAATAAGCAGCCATTGAATTATATTCACTTTGTGCTCTTTCTTTCGCTTCCTCAGCTAACTCATCAGTAATTTCTTGATCGGTAATATAATTACTAACTAAATTAATTAAGGCGCTAGTCCCATAATTTTCTTTTAATTCATCAAAAAATTCTTCAGCGGTAAATTGTTTACCATTTAATTCAACCACAATTTGTTGCCCATTTTGTAGTTCTGGCACTTTACCACAACCGGAAACTAAAAGTGGTACACACAATAGAAGTAATAAATATTTCTTTTTCATAAATCTTTAATCCTTTCCTTTATTACACGCAATCTAATTATAACAAAAAAGCTTAAAAAAAACAATATTTTTTCATTATCTATCACAAAACTTTCAAATTTCCATACAATAATGTGAAAAGACAAAAAGGAGGATGATTTATATGTGTTGTAACAATGGTATATCTGGAGCTGCTATCGTTTTAGTGCTTTTTATTCTTTTAATAATTATACTTGGAGCTTATATTTAAGTTAAAGGAGTAATAAATATGAATTGTGAAACATGTAATAAGACATGTGACCGTGGCAATATTAATTATCTTATCATAATTGTTTTGTACATTTTATTAGCTATTATTTTAGGGGCATGTCTATTTTAAAGAGGAAGTTTCCTCTTTTTATTTTATGAAAGTTTACAAAAATATCTTTACAAAAAAAAAGAAAAATAGTAAAATTATGGTATGTAGTGGTAATAAGTGGTTAAAAGTGGGTGATTTTATGTTTATGGGTGAATATCATCATACAATTGATGATAAAGGAAGGATTATTATTCCATCTAAATTAAGATATGAATTAGGTGAACAATTTATTGTAACTAAAGGATTGGATGGATGTTTATTTGTCTATCCAAAAGAAGAGTGGAATAATATAACTTTAAAATATAAACAATTACCTAACACCAAAGATGCCCGTAATTATTTAAGATTTTTCTTATCAGGTGCCACAATATGTGAATTTGATAAGCAAGGAAGATTAAATATCAGTCAACCACTAATTAAATATGCTGATCTAAAAAAAGAATGCATTATTATCGGTGTTAATGACCGATTAGAAATTTGGTCAAAAAATCGTTGGGAAGAATTTTTAACGCAAAATGAAGATTCTATTTCTGATATAGCAGATAGTTTATTTGCTCCAAATATTAATTAAGGTGAAGTTATGCATGTTAGTGTCTTATTAAAAGAAAGTATTGATAGTTTAAATTTAAAAGAAAATAGTATTATTGTCGATTGTACATTAGGTTATGCAGGACACAGTAGCGAAATACTAAAAAGAATAAAAAAAGGGTATTTATATGCATTTGATCAAGATAGTGAAGCAATCAAAGAATCTGATAAAAAATTAAGTAAAATTAATTCCAATTATAAAATAATTAATAGTAATTTTGTAAATTTAAAAAGTGAATTAGATAAATTAAATGTTAGTGAAGTAGATGGAATATTATATGATTTAGGTGTCTCTAGCCCTCAGTTAGATGAAAAAGAAAGAGGATTTAGTTTTCATCAAGATGCTAAATTAGACATGCGCATGAATCAAAATCAAGAGTTAGATGCTTATTATGTTGTTAACAATTATGAAGAAAAAGAATTAATCAATATATTTAGAAAATATGGTGAAGAAAAATATGCTACTAGTATTGCTAAAGGGATAATTAAAAATAGACCTATTACAACAACTTTAGAATTAGTTGAAGTAATAAAAAATAATGTTCCGTTTAGTTATAAAAAAGAAAAACATCCAGCAAGAAAAGTATTTCAAGCAATTAGAATTGAAGTTAATGATGAATTAAATATTTTGGAAAGTAGTTTAAAACAAGCTTTGAATTTGATAAAAGTTGGCGGAAGAGTTAGTGTGATTACCTTTCATTCATTAGAAGATCGTATTTGTAAAAGAATATTTGATGAAGCAAGTAAAGTAGATAGCAGTTTAAAAAAATTGCCAATTATTCCTTTAGAATATCAACCTAAATATAAAATAATTGGTAGTGTTACCCCTAAGAAGGAAGAATTAAATAATAATAATCGTGCTAGAAGCGCTAAATTAAGAATAATTGAAAGGGTTAGATAAAATGGCAAGAAGAAAAAAGGGATTAAGCAAAGGAGAAAAATTATTATATTTTAGTGGTATTTTATGTTTTACATTAGCCATTGTAATTAAAATCTTTTTTGGTGCTAGTATTGGTAATTATAAAATGAGCAATGAAAAAATAAGATATGAGATAGCTAGTGAGAAAAAAACGGTAGAAAGTCTAACAATGCAAGTTAGTGAACTAACTTCTTTTGATAATGTTTCAAAAGTTGTCAAAGATTTAGGTTTAGCGTATAATAATGATAATATTGTTGTTATCGAAGATTAAGAGGTGATAATGTGAAAACAAGAAGTATGAAATGGAAAACCCCAATGGTTGTTTTTTGTGTATTTCTTGTTTTTATTTTGATCTTATTTTTACAGTACATTTATTTAGCCATTTCTCCTAATGTTTACGGGATTAATATGCAAGAATTTGCATCTAACCGAAATACTTACTCTTCTTTATTACATGCTCAAAGAGGAACTATTTATGACAGCCAGGGCGATATTTTAGCGCAAGATGTTTCCAGCTATACAGTAATTGCATATTTGGATGAGAGTCGAACTGGTTCTTCAAAAACTTTATACCATGTGGCTGATAAACAAATGACAGCTGAAGCTCTAGCGCCTTTATTAAATATGGAAGTAGATGAAATATTAGAATTATTAAATCGAGATGTTTATCAAGTTGAATTGGGTCCGGGTGGAAGAGGTATTACTGAAATATTAAAGAAAAAGATCGAAGAATTAAATTTACCAGGTATTGATTTTATTGAAAGTTATAAAAGGTATTACCCTAACGGTGATTTTGCTTCTTATATTGTTGGATATGCCAAAAAACAAAATGTTGATGTTACATTAGACAATACAACTAAAAAAGAAGAAATGTTAGTAGGAGAATTAGGAATTGAAGTAGAGTATAATGAATTATTGCAAGGGCAAAATGGTTATATTAGTTACCAACAAGATCGTTATGGTTATAAAATACCTGATACTCCTGAGATAAATGAACCGGCGGTTGACGGTAGTGATATTTATTTAACTATCGATGCAAATATTCAAAGAATTTTAGAATCAGTAGTTGATGAAAATGTTGAATTATATGATCCAGAATGGGTAACAATTAATGTTATGGATGCTAAAACAGGCGATATTTTGGGTTCAGCTTCTAGTCCATCTTTTGATCCTAACAAATTAAATTTAACTAATTATGAAAATCCATTAACTTCCTTTGTTTATGAACCTGGTAGTGTCATGAAAACATATACTTATATGTGTGCCATTGAAAAAGGAACATATAAAGGTGATCAACTATATCATTCTGGTCATATTACAATCGAAGATACAAATATTTATGATTGGAATAATGTCGGTTGGGGAGATATTACTTACGATCGGGGGTTTATTTTATCTAGTAATGTAGCAACTTCTAATATTATGCAGAATTTTTTGACTAAAGATGAGTTGAAAGATTGTTTGGAAAGTTATGGATTTGGTGAAACCACAGGAATAGAATTACCAAGAGAATTATCTGGAAGTGTGGTATTTAATTATCCTGTTGAAGTGGCTGCTGCTTCTTATGGTCAAGGTATTACCACTACTCCTATCCAACACTTACAAGCATTGAGCATTATTGCTAACAATGGCTATATGGTTAAACCTCATATTGTAAGCAAAATTGTCCAAAACGGCGAAGTTACTTACGAAAGAAAAGTTGCTAAAAGTGATAGAATTGTTAGCCAAACAACTATTGATAAAATAAAAGAATTAATGTATGGCGCTGTTAATGATGAAGAAGGGGGAGCTATTGGTTTAGCTTATCGTGTTGATGGGTTAGATATAATTGGTAAAACCGGAACAGCTGAGATATATGATGAAGAACACGGTGGTTATTTGACTGGTTGGTTAGATTATATATATTCATTTTCGGGAATGTTTCCGGCTGACGATCCTGAAATAATTATCTTTGTTTCAGTTAAAAGACCGAATAACGGATCTAACATTGGTATAAAAACAATGACTCAATCAGCAATTGAATCAATTGCTAAATATAAAGGTTATATCAGTAATGATACTAATGATGATACAATTAACGATGTTACTATTGAAAACTATGTTAATTTAAGTTCAGAAGAAGTTGAAAAAGATTTAGAAAATAAAGGCTTAGATGTTGTTTTACTAGGCGATGGTGATAGAATTATAAGACAGTATCCAGCGTCTGGTACAACTTTATTAACTGGTGATAAAGTATTTTTACTAACAAATACTAAAGAAATTCTAATACCAGATTTAGTTGGTTATTCTAGAATTGAGGCAATTGCTTTACTAGAATTGCTCGATGTTGAATACGAATTAGATGGATATGGATTTGTTACTGAACAAAGTATTAAAGCAGGAGAACAAATAACAGATAAGATAAAACTTACTTTAAAACAAAAATATGAAGAAGAGGAAGAAGATGCGGAGGATTAACTTCGCATTTTTTGTTGTATAAAAAATATAAAATATCCTCAATATTATCATAGAATAATATTGGAGGAGATAATTATGTTTGGACAATTTACGGAAGAAGCAAGAAAAATATTAATTAATGCGAAAGTAGAAATGACAGAACTAAAACATCCTTATGTTGGTAGTGAACATTTTTTATTAGCTGTTTTAAAGGGTAAAAATAATGTTTCTAAAAGATTAAAACAATATAATTTAGATTATGATAAATTCAAAGAAAAATTAATTGAAACAGTTGGAATTGGAAGTAAATCAAGCCAGTGGTTTTTATATACGCCATTACTTAAAAGAGTGATGGAAAATGCTATGCTTGATTGTAAAGAGAATAATACAGATGTAACGATTGAATCATTATTTTCTAATCTTTTAGAAGAGGGTGAAGGAGTAGCTATTAGAATATTAATCAGTTTAAATATTGACCTAGATAGTCTATATAATGAATTTAGTTACAAAATATTTAAAAAGAAAAAAAATAAAAAACTTTTATTAGAGGAATTAGGAACAGATTTAACCAAAAAAGCTAGTGAATTAGATCCTGTTATTGGAAGAGACGATGAAATTAAAAGAATGATTGAAATACTATCTAGAAGAACTAAGAACAACCCGTTATTAATTGGTGAAGCAGGAGTTGGTAAGACCGCTATTGTCGAACAATTAAGTAAAATGATAGCTGAAGGAAATGTTCCTAATACCTTAAAAAACAAACGAATCATTAGTCTAGACATGGCTACTTTAGTAGCTGGTACTAAATACCGTGGTGAATTTGAAGAACGAGTAAAAAAAGTTTTAAATGAAGTCGAAGAAGATGATGAAATAATTTTATTTATTGATGAAATACATACTTTAGTCGGAGCTGGAGGAGCTGAAGGAGCAATTGATGCTTCTAATATTTTTAAACCAGCTTTAGCAAGAAATAAATTAAGATGCATTGGTGCAACTACCATTAGCGAATATAAAAAATTTATTGAAACTGATAAAGCATTAGAAAGAAGATTTCAAAAAGTTAAGGTTGATATACCTAATCAAGAAGTAGTTAAAAAAATATTATTAAGGCTTAAACCAATTTATGAGGATTATCACCATGTTTTAATTAATGATAATATTATTGATAAAATAATAGAATTAAGCGATAAATATATTTATGATCGTAACCAGCCAGATAAAGCAATCGACATTTTAGACGAAGTATGTGCGAAAGCTAGTTTAAAAGAGAGTAAAGAATTAACTTTATATAATGATTTAAATAGAAAATTACAAAATTTAATAAAAAATAAAAATGAAGCAGTTAGCAAAAATGATTTTAAAAAAGCTAGTAATTATAAAAAAAATGAATTTGAATTAATGGATAAAATTAACAATTTAGAACTTATCTTATGCAATAAAAAAAGAAATGAAGTTACCATTAATGATGTAGCCCATGTTATTCATGATAAAACGCAAATTCCAATTTATGAAATATTAAATGAAAATGACAAAGTGATTGCTAAGATGAATAATGAAATAGCAAGTAAAATTATCGGTCAGGATGAAGCTATCAAAGAAGTTATCAATATAGCTAAAAAAATAAAATTAGGTTTTAAAGATGATAAATGTTATTCTTTAATGTTTGTAGGTCCTACTGGAGTTGGAAAAACGGAATTAGCTTTAAATTTTGGCTTTTGTTTAGCCAATAAGAATGTGATTAGATTAGATATGAGTGAATTTAGTGAGGCTCATAGTGTTAGTAGATTTATAGGAGCTCCTCCAGGATATATCGGATATAGCGATAATAAAACAATTTTAGAAGAAATAAAAAATAAACCTTTTTCTGTTCTGATTTTAGATGAAATAGAAAGAGCTAACAATAGTATTATTAATCTTTTATTTCAAATTTTAGATAATGGAAAAATAAAAGATGCCAAAGGAAATGAAATTTATTTTAATAATATTGTTATCGTGATGACTTCTAATGTTGGCTTTGATGAAATTAATGTTGGTTTTAATAAAAATAACAATAATATCTCTAGATTAAAAGAATATTTTAGCTTACCATTTATCAATCGAATTGATAATATTATTAGTTTTAATTCTTTAAAAGAAGAAGATATAATTAAATTAGTTGAATTTAAATTAAGAAAACTAATTAATAAATATAAAAATAGGATTAAAGTTAAAATTGATAAAAATATAATTAACGAAATATTAAAATTAACTAATTATCGAGAATTTGGTGCTAGAAAGATTGATAAAATCATTAAAAATAAATTAGAAAATATTATTTTGGATAAAATTATTTTAGGAAGAAAATCAGTTAACATTAAAAGCATTGAACAAACAATAAAAGTTTAAAAAAATAATAAAAAATCAGAAAACAAACTTTTTGATTTTTTTTTATGAGAAAATATTTTTCTTAAATCATTTATTTTGTTCTAAAAATATGTTACTATAATAGTGGAGGTAGAACATGAAATTAGCAATACTTATTTTAAAAGAAGATGAATTATTAGATAAATTAATTAAGAAATTAAATGAAAATAATTTTCATAATTTAACTACTATTAATAGTGAGTGTGTATCACCTAGCGGTAATAATAAAAGTGTGCAAGTTTTTAGTTCATTACGTTATATTATGAATTATTTTTACGACGATAGTAGAGTTATATTTATTCCAATTGAAGAAGAAAAAGTTGATGATTTATTTAAGGTGACATCTAATATTCTAACTAAAGATAAATATATGTTCTTAATTTTACCAGTTGATAGAATTGAAGGTAAATTATAATGGAAGTTTTAGTTAGTATTGCAGCTATTTTATTTTTTGGAATTATTTGTGGGAAGTTAATAAAATTATTTAAACTACCAGAAGTTACTGGCTATTTATTAACTGGTTTATTGATTGGACCCTATGTTTTAAATTTAGTTAGTTTAGATGACATTTATATTTTAGAGCCTTTTACAACCATCGCTTTAACTTTTATTTCGTTTTTAGTCGGAGCAGAATTAAAATGGAAATACGTCAAAAGATTAGGTAGTAAACCTTTTGTTATTGGAATTACTACTTCTATTTGTGCTTTAATTTTAGTTACTGTTGGGTGTATATTAATTGGCTATGACTTTAAGATTAGTTTATTGTTAGGAGCTATCGCCACATCTGCAGCTCCTGCTAGTGTTTTAATGATTGTCAAAGAATATAAAGCTAATGGTGATTTTACTAAAACAATGTTAAGTGTTATCGCAATAAGTGATATTGTATCGGTAATTTTGTTTGGTATTTCTTTAGCTTTGGTAAAAGACAACTCTTCTATTTTACTTTCTTTAATCGAACCTTTAAAAGAAATAATTCTTTCTTTATTAATTGGTGGTGTTTTAGGTTATACAATTGGCTATTTATCACGTTTCTTAAACAAACATGGTGATATTATTACTTTAATAATTGTAGCTATTTTTGCTGATATTTTAGTATGTCATTTAATTGGTATTTCACAATTATTATCAGCGATGATTATGGGTATTACTTTTATTAATTCTTTTAATAATCATATAACTGATAAGGTTTTAGATGTTATTGATGATATTTCAACTCCAATTTTAATGATATTTTTTGTCTTATCAGGTGCAAGTTTTGATTTTATTACCTTACCATCAATTTGGTTAATCGGATTAACTTATATAATATTACGAATTGGCGGTAAAGTAATTGGTAATTTTATAGGTTCAAAAATAATGAAAGAGACTAAAAACATTACAAAATACTTAGGATTTACTTTACTTTTTCAAACAGGTATAGCAATTGGCCTTGCGACTTTAGCTTCAACTGTTATTGGAAATGGCGAATTATTAATTGCTGTAGTTGTTGCTTCTAGTTTTATCTTTGACGTTATTTGTCCGTTATTGACAAAATATGTTTTAAAAAAATCTAAAGAAATATAGGTGATCAAATGTTTGAAAATTACTTTAAAAGGTTAGTTAAACTTAATGTTTTTCCAGGATGTAATTATGCCATTATTCATAATGATAAATTAGAAATAGGTAGTGTTGGTGCCAAAGCTTTGGTCCCTGAAATAGAAAAAAATGATATTAATACTTTATATGATCTTGCTTCACTTACTAAAGTGTTAGTTACTAATGTTTTAATTACTAAACTATTAGAAGAAAATAAAATTAAACTGGGTGATAAAATAAAAACATATTTGCCTAAATTTAAATATGATAATATCACAATATTTCATCTATTAACTCACTCATCAGGGTTAATTGCTGATGTGAATTGGGAAAAAGTTAATAGTAAAGATGAATTAATTGAATTTTTCTATAATAAAAAACTATATTATGAAACAGGAACAGATGTTATTTATTCAGATTTAAACTTTATGTTTTTAGGTTTTATTGTTGAAAAATTATATGGTAAACCATTAGACGTTTTAGCTTATGAAAAAATATTTAAACCACTTCATATGAACAATACTTGTTTTAATCCAAATAACAAAAAATTATGTGCACCAACGGAAGTGACAAAAAAAAGAGGAGTTGTAAGAGGCATAGTTCATGATGAAAAAACGTGGATGATGAATGGTGTAAGTGGTGCAGCTGGTGTTTTTTCTAATATTTTTGATTTAGTTAAATTTGTTATAATGATTTTAAACGATGGAATGATAGGTGATAAGAAATATATTGATAAAAAATATATTGATTTATGGGCTAAACCATTTGTTAAAGGAAAAGAAAAAAATGTAAGAGGATTAGGTTGGGGAGTTGGCAAAAGTAAAATAACAGGATCTCTTTGTAGTAACAATACAATTTATCATACTGGCTTTACTGGCAATACTTTAATTATTGATCGTGAAAATAAAATAGCTTTTATTTTATTATCTAATCGAATTCATCCGACTAGAGATAATAAATTATTAGCTAACAAAAGAAAATACATAGTTAATTATATTTATAAAAATATTGGTAAAATACATAATTCTTGAAAAATGATTCTTTGTTGAATAGCGTTGGTGAAAATAAAAAACTAACGATAATTTAGTGGTTAATAATAATGGTCAAGTCGAAATGTTTTACCCTTATTTATAAATAAAAGTCAGACTATTAACAATTTTATTTGTCAACAGTCTACATATTCCTTTATTATTTTACTTCTACCTTTTCAGTTATTATATAAACTTACTACCTGTTGTTTAAATTCATCTGTAAATTCTAGTCTTTCTCTTCTTTGTGACATGTGTTATTTCCTCCTATAATTTTATTACTTCTATTTTAACATATCCTTAATGAAGCTGCTTAATTTATTGTAACCTATTCAATATAAATGAGTTAAGATAATTGAAGGACATCTTATGGCAGATCATGTTCATATGCTTGTCGCAATATCTCCTAAAATGAGGGTTTCAAAAAAATACGATGATGTTATTTGAACGACATGCAGAATTAAAATATAAATTAGGAAATAGAAATTTTTGGGCAAAAGGATATTATATAAGTATAGTAGGATTAAATGAAACAACGATAAGAAAATATATACAAGACCAAGAAAAATAAGATCAAATAGAAGATAAGATGATGAAAAAAGAATATAAAAACCCTTTTAAAGGGTAGTTAGAAAAAAAGGCAATGAGGCTTGAACAAAGAGAAAGTCAGCTGTTTTAAAATGGTTGGCCAATAATTTGCCTTTTTAGGGTTTGTGTAAACCACGTCTTTTAGGCGTGGTTATGATTACAACTTCACAAAAATTAAATCTTATTTTTTTATTAAAAATTCTTTAATTTCATTAGGGTTTTTATCATTAAATATAATATCGTAAATTAGATTTATAATTGGAATATTTACTTTTTTATTATCTAGTAATTTATAAATTGATTTTAAAGTATATAATCCTTCAATTGTAGTATTATTTTTAAATTCTTCAATTAATTCTTTAGGAGTATTTTCGCCAATCATTTTACCAAATCTAAAATTTCTACTTTTAATACTTGTAGCCGTTAATAATAAATCACCAAATCCAGCAAATGAAAGGATAGTGTTTTTATTACCATCTAAAGCTTTTATTAATTCTTTTATATCATGTAATGATTCAGTAATAAACATTGCTTGAGTTGATTCTGGTAATCCCATACCATCAATTATTCCTGCTGCTATAGCTATAATGTTTTTTACTGACCCACATATTTCAATACCGATAATATCATCTGTTGTTCTTAATTTTAAATAATTGTTTTGTAATGCTTTTATAATTATATCTTCAGTATATTCATCTTTAGTTGCTAATGACAATCCAATTGGCACTTTTCTTATTATATCAATGGCAAAGCTAGGACCTGATATAATAGCTATTCTATCGGTTTTAATATACTTTTTAATAACATCATCGACAAATAAACATGTATCTTGTTCGATTCCTTTACTCGCAATGCAAATTGGTTGATTTTGGTAATAGTTACTTAATTCTTTAGAAACTGAATCAACAAAACCAGCTGGAACAGCAATAATAATTAAATCACTATTTTTAATAGCTTGTTTTAAATTGTTAGTATATTTAAAATTATTTGGTAAAATAAAATTGGGTAAAACTCTATTATTGGTATGATTCTCTTTTAATTCTTTTAATTCATTATCTAATTTAGTCCATATAGTTATATCATGATTATTTTCATTAACCATTATAGCTAGAGCAAGTCCATATGCTCCAGCACCTAAAATTGTTACTTTCATAAATGCACCTCATCATTATTTTAACATAAACATTGACATTTTTCTTTTAAATATAATGTTTTTTTGTCAAAACACTATGAAAATATAGTTGAATTATGATATACTATTAAAAGAAAGAAGGTATTATTGATGAAAAAAAATAAAACAGTTTATATAGCAATGTCTGCTGATGTCATTCACAGTGGACATATTAATGTCATTGAAGAAGGAGCAAAATATGGTGATGTAATAATTGGTTTATTGACTGATGAAGCTATTGCTACTTATAAAAGATTGCCAATTTTAGATTATGAAACACGGAAAAAAATATTTGAAAATATTAAAAATGTTAGTAAAGTAGTAGAACAAAATACATTGGATTATACAGATAACTTAAAGAAATTAAAGCCAGATTATGTTGTTCATGGTGATGATTGGAAACAAGGCGTTCAGACTTTAATTAGAGAAAAAGTAATTGAAGTTTTAAAAGAATGGGGTGGCAAATTGATCGAAGTTCCATACACTAAAGGAATTTCTAGTACTGATTTAGCTAGTCAATATCGCTTTTTGGAAAATACCCCAGACAATAGACGATCAAAATTAAAAAGATTATTAAAAGTAAAACCATATATTAGATTAATTGATACATCAAATGGTTTGACAGGTTTAATTGCTGAAAATGTTAAAATGGAAGATGAAAAAACCGCAACTACTAAAGAATTCGATGCAATGTGGGTTAGTAGTTTATGTGATTCCACTTTTAAAGGCAAACCAGATATTGAATTAGTAGATTTGACTAGTAGATTAAATACAATTAATGAAATCATGGAAGTAACTACTAAGCCAATCATTTTAGATGGTGATACAGGGGGTAAGATTGAACACTTTGCTTATAATGTTAAAACATTAGAAAGAATGGGTGTGTCAGCTATTATTATCGAAGATAAAACGGGATTGAAGAAAAATTCTTTATTTGGAACAGAAGTAAAACAAGAGTTAGATGATCCAGAGCATTTTGCTGCTAAAATCAGAGCTGGAAAACAAGCACAAGTTACTAGAGATTTTATGATTTTTGCTCGTCTTGAAAGCTTAATTGCTGGCAAAGGGATTGATGATGCTTTAATGCGTGCTAAAATTTATATCGAAGCTGGTGCTGATGGCATTATGATTCATAGTAAAGAAAAAGATGGACAAGAGATCTTTGAATTTATGAAAGAATTTAGAAAGTTTTCTAAAGATATTCCTATAGTTGTTGTACCTACTACGTATAATCAATTTACAGAAGAAGAATTATATGAAAAAGGAGCTAACATTATAATCCACGCTAATCACTTATTAAGAAGTGCTTATCCGGCAATGGTTGATACTGCCAAAAGCATTTTAGAACATGGCCGTAGCAAAGAAGCTAGTGAAAAAAATTGTTTACCAATTAAAGAAATTCTTACTTTGATTCCTGGAGGTAAATAAAATGATTAATACTAAAGAATTTTATGACTATTTAGTAAAAAAAGGATTAGACTTCTTTGTAGGAGTTCCTGATTCACTTTTAAAAAATTTATGTGCTTGTATTAAAGAAAATAGCGATTCTAAACATAATATTATTACTGCTAATGAAGGTAACGCTGTTGCTATAGCATGTGGTTATCACATGTCAAGCAATAAATATGGTGTAGTTTATATGCAAAATTCAGGATTAGGTAATACCGTTAATCCACTACTATCATTAGCTGACGAAGAAGTATACAATATACCAATGTTGTTAATAATCGGATGGCGTGGTGAACCTGGTAAAAAGGATGAACCGCAACATGTAAAACAGGGAAAATTAACTTTGCCATTATTAGAGACAATGGGAATTGAATATATGATTTTAAATAGCAATTATCAAGAACAAATTGATAAATGTTATAATTATATGAAAGAAACTAATAAACCAATTGCTGTTGTTGTTAAAAAAGATACTTTTGATAATTATACAATAACTAAAGAAAAGAACAACTATACATTAACAAGAGAAGAAGCTTTGGATACAGTTTTAAAAGAACTTAACGATGATGATTTTATTGTATCTACTACTGGTAAAACTTCAAGAGAAATTTTTGAATTAAGAGAAAAAAATCATCAAGGACATGCTAATGATTTTTTAACTGTTGGTTCTATGGGTCATACAGCATCGATTGCTTTTGGTATGTGTTTAAATACTGATAAAAATATCTATTGCATTGATGGTGATGGATCATTTATTATGCATATGGGTAGTTTTGCTGTAATTGCCCAAAATCAATGCGATAATTTTAAATATATTTTGATTAACAATGGAGCCCACGAATCAGTTGGTGGACAACCAACTGTTGGATTTAATATTAAAATTGATGAAATTTTAAAAGCTGTTGGCTTTAAAAATGTTTATTTAGCAACTGATAAAGAAGAGATTAAAAAGGCTATTTCTAAAATGAAAAACAATAGTATGGAAGCTTTAGTAATCTACACTAAACAAGGTTCAAGAGAAGATTTAGGTAGACCTACTACAACACCAGTTGAAAATAAAGTTGCCTTAATGGAAAAAATTAGTAAATAGGGGGTATTTATGAAAGCTGTTATATTTAATTCCGGTTTAGGAAAGAGAATGGGCGATTTGACCAAAAACAACCATAAGTCAATGGTTAGATTAAGTAATAATGAGACGATTTTTGAAAGACAAATTCGTCTTTTAAGTGAATGTGGAATTAAAGATTTTTTAATTACTACTGGTCCTTTTGAGGAACAATTAAAAGCAGTTGCAAGTCTTTTCCCGGATTTAAATTTTACATTTGTTAGAAATCCAATTTATGATAAAACAAATTATATCTATTCTATGTATTTAGCAAGACAATATTTTGATGATGATGTAATTATGCTTCATGGTGATTTGGTTTTTGATCGTAAGTTAATGCATGATATTCTAGCTGATCCAAGAAGTAATTTGGCTACAGTTAATCATAATAAATCTTTACCAGAAAAAGATTTTAAAGCAAGGATAATTAACGGTAAAATAGTTGAGGTTGGCATTAATATTTTTGATAATAATTGCTTTGCTTTTCAGCCTTGTTACAAGTTAAGTAAAGAAAATATTCAAAAATGGTTAGCTAATGTTTCTTCTTTTATCGATAGAGGAATTGATGGTGTTTATGCCGAAAATGCTTTTAACGAAATATCGGATAGTATACCAATCGAAGAATTTTCCTATGAAAATTATTATATAGATGAAGTAGATACGCCTGAAGATTTAAAAAGAGTTAGTGAAGAAATAAGACCATTTGATTTTAGAGAACAAAATATTATTTTTTCAAATGAAGAGATGGATATTGTTGATTTTGTAAAAAAAAACGCTACTAAGCCGTTGATTGTATCAACAGAAATATTTAATCAAAGTAATTTAAAAAAATTATTAGATGATAATAATATTAATTATGTATTGTTTAGTGATTTTTCACCTAATCCTAAGTATGAAGAATTGGTTTTAGGTATATCTAAATTTAAAAAAAATAATTGTGATTATGTTGTCTCTTATGGGGGAGGAAGTGCTATTGATATTGCTAAATGTATTAAATTATATGGAAAAGCAGAAGAATGTGATAATTATTTAGAAAGTGAAAAGAAATTTAATTTAATTAAACATTTAGCTATTCCAACGACAGCTGGAACTGGTAGTGAATCAACCAGATTTGCTGTTGTTTATAAAGATGGTATTAAAAATTCAATTACTCATGATAGTATTATTCCTAATGATGTTATTTTAAATTCTTCTTTATTAAAAACATTACCTGATTATCAAAAAAAATCAACGATGCTAGATGCTTTGTGTCAAGCTATTGAATCATATTGGTCAGTCAACTCAACTGTAGAAAGTAAAAAATACGCTAAAGAAGCAATGATGCTTATTTTGGAAAACATGTTTAAATATTTAGAAAATGATGAGATGGCTATGCGAGAAATTATGAAAGCTTCTAATTTAGCAGGGCGTGCAATCAATATCTCACAAACAACAGCAGCTCATGCGATGAGTTATAAAATAACTTCTTTATATGGAACAAGCCATGGTCATGCTGTTGCTTTATGTCTACCTTATATTTGGGAGTATATGATCAATAATTTAGATAGATGTATTGATCCAAGAGGAAAAGATTATATTGTTGATGTTATGCATGATTTAGCTGACATATTTGAATGTGAAAATGTAAAAGAAGCAATAGATAAATTAAAGAACATAATAAATGAACTAAATTTATCAATTCCACAAGTAAACGCTGTCGAATTAGATAAATTAGTTAATTCTATTAATCAAGAAAGATTAAAAAACAATCCAATTAAATTAAACAAGGAAAATATTGAAGAAATTTATTTGAAATCGTTAAAAAGTAAGTAGAAAGTAGGGAGTATTATGGCAGCCAAGAAATATGCCGTTTCGGTAATTGTGCCAGTATATAATGTTGAAAAATATATTAAGGAGTGCTTAGATTCTTTAGTTAATCAAACTTTAAAAAATATTGAAATAATAGTTGTTAATGATGGTAGTCCTGATAATTCACAAGTTATAATCGATGAATATGTTAAAAAATATCCTGATAAAGTTAAATCGTTTATTAAAAAAAATGGTGGATTATCGGACGCTAGAAATTACGGCATTAACAAAGCTAGTGGTGAATATGTAGCATTTGTTGATAGTGATGATTTTGTTGATAAAAATATGTGCAAATTAATGTATAGACGAGCTAAGGCTTATGATTGTGATATAGTTGTTTCTCCATATTATAGATACACAATTGGTAGTTTGAAGAAAACAATTGGTGGTAAAATGAATATCAATGCTAATGTTTTTCACGGAAAAGAATACATGATTCGTAATGATATTATGATTGTTTGTAATAAAATTTATCGTTTAGATTTTATTAAATCTTTTCCTTTTAAAACAAATACATGGTATGAAGATGTGGCATGGACCCCAATTGTTATGTCCTATGCTACAAAAGTTAGTTATATTAGTAAAGTGTTCTATCATTACATTATTAGAGAAAATTCAATCACTCAAAGTAAAACTGATGTAAGAACAATTCAGGGAATAGATTCTGTTTTTCATTCAATTAATAATTGTAATCCCAAAGAAAAAGATGTAATTGAATATTTTGGTTTTAGAAGATTATTATTTGAAACTAGAATGCGACTACCGTATCGAGAAAAATATATCGAAGCAATTAAAAAATTGTTGCCAACTTTAGAAAAAAATAAATATTTAATTGAAAATCAATTTTATTATGATAAATTTAAAGAATTAAAAAAAGGTATATATATAATTCCTAGAAATTATTATTATGCTAATTTTGAAGATTCCAAAGAATATAATAGTGAAATTATTGAACAATGGGAACAATTTCTTTCTTGTGGCATTGGTAAGTTTGAATGTTTAAATATTAGCAATTCCAAAATTAATAATAAATTAATTAATAAAGCTTATAAAGAAAAAAAATATAAAATAGTAAATGATTACTTTTTGTTAAATAGAATTTATGAAACAGGTGGTATAGCTTTAAACTATAATGTTAAGTTTGAAAAGTTTATTTCGGAATGTTTGATAAATGAATGCTTTTTTTGTTATGATGAAAATGGAGACATTAGCACCGATATTTGGGGAGCCGTGGCAAATTCTTCCGTAATAAAAGATATAATTAATATTTTCGAGGCAAAACTACAAAATGGGTATATGGAAGATGATTTACTTAAAATAAGCATTATTAGTTATTTTGAAGATAAAAAGAAATACAAATTAGATGGATATACTAAAAAAATGGATTATAATATTTCATTTTATAAATATAGTTATTTTTATTCAATAAAATCTTTAAAAAAGGAATCAAAGCTAAAAAAATTATTAAAATTATTTCTGCATAAAGCTATTCAAATTAAATTTATCAAAAATATATTATTATTTTTGATATCGACAAAAAAACTATTAATGTCGAAAAATTTTAAATGTTTTAAATATGCTAAATATTATGAAAAAAAAGAACTTGTTGATAATTTGTTTCTTTTTGAATCTTTTTATGGTCGTGGATTATTATCTAATCCTTACGCTTTATTTATTGAACTTACTAAACGAAAAGATTTCAGTAATAAACAAATAGTTTGGGTTTTGGACAAAAAGAAAAATCATAAAGAATTAATAAGGAAATTCAAGAAGAAATATTCTAATGTTTCTTTTGTTGAGCGAGGAACACTAGCTTATTACAAATATTTAGCCACTGCTAAATATTTGATAAATGATGTTACTTTTTCATTTGAATATATAAAAAAAGAAAGTCAAGTTTATATAAATACTTGGCATAGTATAACTGTTAAAACTTTAGGATATGATATTCCAGGCAATCCGCTTAATGCTAAAAATGTTATAAGGAACTTTTTCGCGACAGATTATTTTTTATCACCTAATGATTTTATGGGAAAAGAAATTTTTGGTGAATCACATAAAATGAATAATATTTATCCAGGTACAGTGATTCAAGAAGGATTTCCAAGAGATGATTTAACTTATCTATATACTAGAAACGAAGTTATTAGTATAATGAAAGATGCTGGGGTAAGTGTCGATGAAAATAAAAAAATTATTATTTATGCCCCAACTTGGCGAGGAGATAAACTTGGAAAACCTTCTGATGATATTAATGAGTATAATCGTTTATTAGAGGAAATCACTAAAAATATTGATAATAAAAAATATCAAGTTTTATTAAGAGTTCATCAGTTAGTATATCAACATATTGATAAAAAAAATGGTTTATTAAAAAAAATTGTACCTAGCACAATTGATGCAAATATAATGTTTGCAGCAACTGATTTGCTCATTACTGATTATTCGAGTATCTTTTTTGATTATTTACCAACTGGTAAACCAATTTTATTTTATTCGCCTGATGTTGAAGAATATAATAAATATCGTGGTAATTATTTCTATGCTGACGATTTGCCTTCTCATACTTCAACTACTGTTGAAGAATTGTGTTATGATATTAATCATATTGACGAAATAACAAAACAATATAAGAAGAAATATCAATATTTTGTTAAAACTTATTGCGGGTATGAAAACGGTAAGGACAGTAAAAGAATAGTTGATGGTATATTTTATAATAAGAAAATGAATTCTTATCAGTTGTCTCATAACAAGAAAAAAGTTCTTTTATATATTAAAAATGTTGAATCAATTGATAATTATGCGGAAAGATTAATTAGAATTTTGGATCCTAATAAATATGATATTACTTTCTTTGTAGATGATAAGCACAAAGAAGATTATTATAAATTGTTAAGTAAATATTTAGATTATAATGTTAGAGTTTTTGGTATGAGTCATTCAAAATATTATAGTTTTACGCTTTCAGAGTTCTATCTTATTAAATCGTTAAATTATTATAATGGATTAACAGACAAAAAACGAAATATTATTAACAATCATTTCAAAAGAGAATGGATTAGAAATTTTGGTGATTGTCAATTCGATTTGATTATTAATTTATCAGGTGATGAATTATATTTTAATTATTTGTTTTTAAGTGGTAATAAAAATGCAATAAAAATTATTAGAAATGCTTATTCGAATAATAAAAACAAAAGACAACCTAAAGTTTGTCATTCGATGAAAGTTTATTGTGAATATGATAAGACTTTTATTACTTTTTCATCTTTATTAGATGTTTTAATTGAAATTGGTGAATCATTGGATGAATAAAGAATTAAGAAAATTACAACTAATTGAATTAGGTATTTTAAAAGAAGTAGATCGAATTTGTAAAAAGTATCATATTACTTATTATATGGCTGAAGGGAGTTTATTAGGGGCAATGCGTCACAATGGTTTTATTCCTTGGGATGATGATTTAGATATTGCAATGTTAAGAAAAGATTACGAAAGATTTCTTCAAGTTGCTCCTAAAGAAATAAGTAAAGATTATGAGATACAATATTCTACAACTATAACTAAATACTGGTCACCGTTTATCAAGGTTAGATATTTAGATAATCGTGAATTTGCTCAAACTCATATTGCTCATTTAACTGATCATAATGGTCCTTTATTAGATATTTTCCCGATCGATAATGTTCCTAGAATGGATAGTTTTAGGCAAAAAATACAAGCCAAAAAAATTAAATTATATCGTGGCATGTTAGGTTTTAAGTTATATCGTAAGCCAAAAAACATTAAAACTTTTATAGTTTTTCTTATGTCTAAATTTTATTCAATTAAAGGATTACATAAAAGATTGGATAAAACATTTAAAAAATATAATAATAAAAATAACAAATATTTAGTCAATTTAGCTAGTTATTATAACTATAAAAAACAAACTTTTCCAGTTAAATATTATGGTAAACCAAGATATGTTAAATTTGAGGATATGATGGTTCCAGTACCAAAAGAAGCTGAAAAAGTTTTAAATAAAATCTATGGTGATTATACTGTTTTACCGCCAGTAGAAAAAAGGGTTATCAAACATCATTTTGATTAGTAGGTGATAATATGTTTTTAATCGATATATTTAAATTTTTATTAAATATATTATATTTTCCTTTTAAGTTATTAAAAAGACAAAATAAAATTTTATTTTTAAGTAGACAGACTAATTCTTTATCACTTGAATATAAAATGATTATTGATGCTTTAAAAGAAAAAGATAATCAGGTTAAAATAAAAGTAATTACTAAAAAACTAGAAAAAAATTTAGCTAGTTTAATTAGTAATTTCTTTTTGTTGTTTGAACAGATGTATCATTTAGCTACATCTAAAATAGCAATTACTGATGGCTATTCTATTCCAATAAGTATATTAAAACATGATAAAAAATTAATAATTATTCAAATGTGGCATGCGAATGGAATTATAAAGAAAATAGGCTTACAAACTTTAGATAGTCGTGGTAAAAAAGGTAAAAAATTAGCATTGAAGATGAATATGCACCAAAATTATGATTATGTAATTTCATCTTCAAACGAAACATCAAAAGTTTTTATGAAAGCTTTTAAAGTTAGTAAAAAGCAAATATTAAATTATGGAACTCCTATGCTAGATTATATTTATGATAAAAAAAATGATAAGAGTGAAATAATTAAGGAAAAATATAATCTTGGTAATAAAAAAATAGTTTTATATTTACCAACTTATCGTAAATCACAAATAAATTATGATGAAATTGTTAATAATTTTGATTTTAATAAGTATCAATTGGTTATTAAAAATCATCCGGTTGATCATAATAGAATAGAAAATGGTAATATTATTATTATTGATAAATATATAGCAGAAGATTTAATATCGATTGCTGATTATGTTATAAGTGATTATTCTAATGTCGTTTTCGAATCGTTATTATGTCATAAAAAAACATATTGTTACATATATGATTATGACTTATATAAAAAACAATTTGGTTTTAATATTGATTTAAAAAAAGAATTTAGTAAATATTCGTTTACTAAATTTGCTGATTTATTAAAAGCAATTGAAGAAAATAAATATGATTTTGCTTTTGCTAATAGTTTCTTAAATAAATATGTTTTTAATTTTAATGGTAAAAGTACTGACAAAATTGTCGATTTTATCATAAGAAAAATAAATGTATAATTTTCCAATATTTAGAAAAGTATGATAAAATAGTATTGCGGAGGTAATAATGAAAAAATTCTTTCAAGATATAAAAAAATATTTTAAATATATATTGTATTCAACGAAATCTAATTTAAAAACTGAAGTGGCCAATTCTTATTTAAATTGGTTGTGGTGGATATTAGATCCTTTATGTTTTATGTTAGTATATACTTTTATTGTTCAAATTGTATTTAAAACGAATGAACAATATTTTCCGGTTTTTGTTTTAATTGGGTTAACTGCTTGGAATTTTTTTAATACCAACACTAATTCTAGTGTGAAATTAATTGCTAATAATAAATCTATTGTAACTAAGGTATATATTCCTAAATATGTTTTAACTTTAGTCAAAATGTTTACAAATTTATTTAAAATGATGATTTCCTGGGGATTGATATTAATCATGATGTTGATATTTAAAGTGCCGTATACTTTATATATGTTACAATTTTTCCCTGTTTTAATTGTTTTATTTGTTTTATCATTTGGTATTTCAACAATACTTATGCATTTTGGTGTGTTTGTCGAAGATTTAAGTAATGTTATGAATATTTTCTTGAAATTAGTATTTTATATGTCGGGAGTTTTTTATGCCATATCGACAAGAGTTCCTGCTCCTTTCAATCGCATTTTAGTAAATTTAAATCCAATTGCTCTAATAATAGATTCTTTTAGAAAAGCTTTTTTAGGAGCTGATTTAGTTAATTATCGAATGTTAAGTATTTGGTTAGTTATTGGGCTAATTTTATCATTTATTGGTATAAAAACAATTCAAAAATATGAAAATAGTTATGCGAAGGTGACAAAATGAGTAAATATGCAATTACAATTAAAGATTTACATATAAGTTATCGAACTTTAAAAGGCTTTTCGATAAAAAAATCATTATTAAAGTTAAAAATGAGTAAATCTGAAGTGTTTGAAGCGGTTAGAGGAGTTTCTTTTAATGTTGAAAAAGGTAAAATTTTAGGTATTATTGGAAAAAATGGTTCTGGTAAATCAACATTACTTAGAAGTATTGCAGGAATATTCTCACCAGATTCTGGGACGATAGACCTACACGGCAACTCAGTATCTTTATTATCGATTGGTGTTGGGTTTCAAAACAAATTATCTGGTTATGAAAATATTTTCTTATCAGGTATGTTGTTAGGCTTTAGTAAGGAACAGATTGAAGCAAAAATAAATGATATTATCGAATTTTCTGAATTAGGGGAGTTTATTTATAAACCTGTTTCTAGTTATTCTAGTGGTATGTATTCTAAATTAGCTTTTTCTATTACCGCTATATTAGAAACTGACATTATGTTAATCGATGAAGTTTTTAGTGTTGGTGATATTAAATTTAAACAAAAAAGTTATAACAAAATGAAAGAATTAATTTCTGATGAAAATAGAACAGTTATAATAGTATCGCATAGTTTGGGAACATTAAAAGAATTATGTGATGAAGTGTTATGGTTGCACGATGGAAAAATTAAACAAATTGGAGATCCTGAAGAAGTTATCAAAGCTTATGAAGAGTTTATGAAAACTGATTAAAAAACTGATAAATAGAATTAACTATTAATCAGTTTTTGTTTTTTTATGTTCAATTATTACATCAGTTTTAACAATAAAAATAATTACAATTAACAACAATATTCCATATAATAGGTAACCTAACTGTCTATCAATTAAAACATAAACAATAGAAGTGAAAGCAAACAAGGCATCGATTAAACAAATAATAATAACCGTTTTTTTATGTGAAAAGTTCATTTTTAATAATTGATGATGAATATGAAATTTATCTGGTTTAGTAATACTTTCATTTTTTAAAGTTCTTCTAATGATGGCAAAGATTGTATCTAAAACTGGTATTGCGATAATCATAAAAGGTATTACTAAAGATGTCATAGTGACATTTTTAAATCCTAATAAAGCTATTATACTAATGATAAACCCTAGAAACATCGAACCAGAATCACCCATGAATATTTTAGCAGGATATTTATTATGCATTAAAAATCCTAAACAAGATCCTAGCATGATGAAACATAACATAAAATCTAATCCGTGAGAGTTTCTAAATATAGCAATTGTACCAACTGTTAAAAAGAAGATACTACTTATTCCAGTAGCTAATCCATCTAATCCATCAATTAGATTCATACAATTAATAAAGATTAATATAAACAAAATAGTTATAGGATAGGCAAATATTCCAAAATTGACATAAAAACCGAAAGCACTAATACTAGATAATAATATTTGACCGTGGAATACAACTACTAAAGTAGCCGCTAATTGTCCTAATAATTTAATTTTAGCATTTAATGGTTTAATATCATCAATCATTCCTGTTATAACAATTATAAAACTACCAATTAAAATTGATGTTATTAAATCATTTTGCTTGCCAAATACTAGATAACCAAATAAGAATCCGGCAAATATTGCTAAGCCACCTAACCGAGGAATAGGGACTTTATGAACTTTTCTAGCATTTGGTATATCCATTGCTCCGACGTGATTAGCTATTTTTTTAACTAATGGTACTAAAATATAGACAAATAGAAAACAAGTAACAATAACTAAAATGATTTTAATAAATAATTCTGTTGACATAACAGCACCTCTTGATATAATTTTATCAAAATTTTAACTATTAGTCTATAATTTAGTATCTATAGTAAATATTTTACATTGCTATTAATACCATATTTTCCCATTTTTCTAACACATATTTTCTATATTTTTATTTTATACTTAAATATAGAAATGAGGTGAGAATATAAATATAAAAATTATTGGTACAAATTGTAGTAATGGTATGAAATTATCTAAAATGGTTGATAAAGCAGTCGAGGAAATTAATTGTCCAGCTGTTATCGATAAATTAGATGATTCATCGAAAAATAAATATGGCATTAAAAATGTTCCTGGCCTTGTTATTAATGGACAAATTGTTAGCCAAGGTAAAGTGTTGTCTATAAGAGAAATTAAAAAATTATTGTTAGCTTAAAATTTTAAAAGATTCAAAAAAATGGATCTTTTTTCTTGTCTTTTTATGTACATTAAAGTATAATGATTAATGTAGAAAGGTTGATAGTTATGGATAAAAATAAGAAAAAAGAAATAGTTAAAATGTTACTTAAAAATAAAGAAGATATTGATGAAGAAGAATTAATGGAATTATTATTTGATCAACCTATTGCTGTCGATGTTGATAAACTTGATCAAAATAACTTGAAATTTTCTGATAAAGTTGCTGATAAAATTACCCAAATAGCAGGTAGTTGGTATTTTATTATTGGTTTTAGTTTGTTTTTAATCATTTGGATTTTATTAAATTTATATTTATGGGATAACGTTGATCCCTATCCGTTTATTTTACTGAATTTATTATTATCTTGTATTGCAGCTTTACAAGCACCAATTATTATGATGAGCCAAAATAGACAAGCTAAAAAAGATAGCTTAAGAAACCAAAATGATTATCGAACTGATTTAAAAAGTGAGCTTATTTTGGAACAATTACATGATCAAATTGAGCGATTAGCTGCAAATCAAAGAAAAATCTTGAAATTTTTAGAGGAAAAAGAAAAGACGAAAAATGACTTGACTAAGCAATTTTAAATGATGTATAATTATATTGAAGTAGGAATGATTACTACTTTTGAGGTGATTCGTGAAATATTCTAAACAGCGAGAACAAATCTTAAATATAATTAATAACAGTTATGATCATCCAACCGCTTATATGATATATGAAAAGGTCAGAAAAGATATACCTAATATAAGTTTAGGCACTGTTTATCGTAACCTAAATAGTTTATGTACTAATAAGCAAATTAGAAGATTGGCAATTCCAAATGATAATGATCGATTTGATAAAATAAATAATCATTTTCACTTATATTGTGTTAGTTGTCATAACGTTATTGATTTAAATAATGGTTTGTTGCTTGAATTTGATAAAATAATTAAAGATAATTTTGATTTTGAAGTTTTATCGAATGATTTAGTTTTTTCAGGAATTTGTCATGATTGTAAAGAAGGGAAGGAAGAAAAATTATGGAATTAAAAGGAAGTAAAACAGAGCAAAATTTAATGGCTGCTTTTGCTGGTGAATCACAAGCAAGAAACAAGTATACTTATTATGCTTCTAAAGCTAAAAAAGAAGGTTTTGAACAAATTGCTGCTATTTTTGAAGAAACAGCAGGCAATGAAAAAGAACATGCGAAAATGTGGTTTAAATTATTACACGGTGGGGAAATTCCAAGTACATTAGAAAACCTAGAAGATGCTGCAAATGGTGAAAACTATGAATGGACTGATATGTATAAAGAATTTGCCGAAACAGCTAAAGAAGAAGGCTTTGACCATATTGCATTTCTATTTGAAGGTGTAGCTAAAATTGAAAAAGAACACGAAAATAGATATCGTACTTTAATCGATAATGTTAAAAATGAAATGGTATTTAATAAACCTGCAGAAAATATGTGGATCTGTCGTAATTGTGGTCATGTTCATTTTGGTACATCAGCTCCTAAAGTATGTCCAGTATGTTCACATCCACAAAGTTATTTTGAATTGAGAAAAGAAAATTATTAAGAAAAAAACTCCATTCTTATGAATATAATGAAAAGAAAGGAGTTTTTTAATTTTTATGTTATATAAAATGTATAAAGATTTAAGTGTTATATAATTAATGGTTGAAAAATTAAGATGACATATTGAACAATTATAGTTTAACTAGTTTTGGAGTGATGTCATCCGATAGTTGCTAGAGAAAATAAAGTTTTAGCTAAGTATAAAATGTTTACTGTGAAGTAAATATATTTAAATTTTGTTTTTGGTTTAATTTAGATATACGAAATATATTAAATAATTTTAAATTTTTGTCAAATATTTATTGTCAAAAAAAATAAATAATGCTATAATTACAATGTAGACATTATATGACTTATCACTAAAACCAATAATTGGTAAATAAATTGTTTAAAATCCTTCATTTAAACAATTTATGATGTGATAAATTATTTTTAGCGAGGAGTTGAGAGTTTGAAAAAGTTTATAATGTTGTTAATGGGGGTCTTTTTAGCAACGTCATTAGTTGGCTGTAGTTGTGGCAAAAAAGAATTTACAGTCACATTTGATTCTAATGGTGGTAGTTCAGTTGCTAGTCAGGTAGTTGAAAAAGATGATACGGCTGTTAAACCGACTGATCCAACTAGAGATGGTTTCATTTTTGATGAATGGCTATTAAACGGTGAACCATTTGATTTCACAACGCCAATAACAGCGGATATTACTTTAGAGGCATCTTGGGTTGATTCAACAACAGCAGAGGTTTATAAAGTAACATTTAATGTTGATGGTGAAATTACTACTATAGATGTTCTATCAGGAAATCAAGCAACTAAACCAGCTAATCCAACTAAAGAAGGATACACATTTTTAGGTTGGTATTTAGATGATGAGGCTTTCGATTTCACGACACCTATTACTAGTGATATAACATTAGTAGCTAGATTTAGTGAAAACGAAGAACAACCAGATGAACCAGAAGTAGAAAGATTTACAGTTACATTTAATAGTAATGGTGGAAGCAAGGTTGCAAGTAAAACTGTAAACGAAGGAAGTACAGTTAGTAAACCAGCTAACCCAACAAGAAGTGGATATACTTTTGTTGGATGGCAATTAAATGGTAAGGATTACAACTTTAGTACAAAAGTTACATCTAATATTACTTTAGTTGCTAAATGGGAAAAGAATCCAGAAGTAAAAAAATACACAGTTACATTTGATAGTAATGGTGGAAGTAAGGTTGCAAGTAAAACTGTAAATGAAGGAAGTACAGTTAGCAAACCATCTAATCCAACAAAAAAAGGATATACTTTTGTTGGATGGCAATTAAATGGTAAGGATTACAACTTTAGTACAAAAGTTACATCTAATATTACTTTAGTTGCTAAATGGGAAAAGAATCCATCTATTTATACGATGACTTATACACCATATGATGCATTCTCACCATTTGGTATTATTCAGATTTATGAAGATGGCAAAGTGATTGCTTTTGATGTTTTACTAAATTCAGAAGAAGATACTGTAGCTGAATATAGTTCTAAAGCCAATGGTGCTAACAATGCTAATGAGTATATATATAGTCAAGTAGCTAAAGTTAAATTAACAGATGGAACTATTGTAAATATTACTAAGTAAAGGAGAAAGGTATGAAGAAATTTAAGTATTTAGTCTTTTGTACAATGTCATTTTTGATGTTGGGCACAGCTGTTAATGCAGAAGAACCAGTTGATGTTGATTTAGAAAATGCCTATATAATTGGTACTCATATTTTCACGTCAGATGGTGCTAATCTAACAACTCAAAACATTATGTTGGCAGCTAAAACAATCGAAAGTGATAATATTGAAGATATGGTTATTTATTTTAAACCTTATGGTAGTGACACTTGGTTAAGTGCTTTAGAAAACTTTGAAGAAGTAGAAACTCCACAAGGTATTACTGAAGAGGGAACAATTGAAAAAAATTATTTCACTTATATTGATTTAGAGCCTCAAGAAGAAGCTATCGAAGCTCAAAAAAAATTCGAATTAAATTCAGTTTTTAATATTAAAACTGAAGAAATAGTTAATGACCAATATGGTCAAGATATCAAATTTAATCAAGAATCTATTTCTATCAGTAGTAATGGAAATGTTATCAATGTTTTTGAAAATAGAGGTATGAAACATTGGAATAATGGTGCTGCTGATGAACAATGGTATGGTTTATTAGTTGATTTAGGTGTTAATCCTGCTAATCTAAGTTCTGATGACTATACAATTGATACAGTTGATTACGAAGAAGCTAATCGTGTTGGTGCAACTAGTGATACGCAATTTGTTTTATGGCTAAGAGGATCTGATGAGGTAACTACAAGAGTTATTACATTCATTAATGAAGAAAATGGTGAGGCAGTTTCTTTAACTATAAAATTTAATGGTATAACATATTTCACTTATGAAACAGATAAAGATATAGTAGTTAATACTACTGGTGTAACTTATGCTGATGGACAATTTAATGTTCCAAGTGCAATTACCGAAATTAAATTTACAGAAGATGGAGTAGCAAAAACTTTTGTTAAAAATGATGATACTTGGGTATTAGCTTTAACTATGAACAATGTAAGTAATTTAACTTTACCTGAATTTGGTGCTGATGAGCCTTATAAGGATGAAATGACTTACAATATTCCAAAAGTAAATGTTACCAATGAAGGAACAACTATCAATGTTGTTGAAAACGAGTTATTAAAAGCTTATAATAACGGTTATGCTAATGGTGAATGGTTCGGATTTATTGTTGATTTAGGCGTTAATCCAGCTAATTTAACTTCTGATAGTTATACTATTTTACCAGCTGACATAACTGATGCTAAAAGATTTGGTGCAACTAGTGAGACGGCATTTATTATGTGGCTAACTGAAGAAGATTTTAAAGATGGCAATTTAGAATTTACATTTAATAATGATTCTGATGCTATCACTTTAACTATTACTTTTGATGGTATTACTGGTCTTGATTATGAAGCTAAAGGTGAAATTACTGATATTAGTAATGATGTAACATTTGAAGATAATACATTTGTGGTTGGACTAGATGTTACTGAATTTACATTTAAAGATAATGGAAGTTTGATAACAGCTAAAAAAGATACAACTTGGACTTTTGTTAGTAATTTTGAATTTGTAAATGCTAGTGAAATTGACACTACTAATATAGTTGATAGTGAACCATATTATGAAAATATCGTTAACAATCAAGAAGCAATTAGTGTAGTTGTTGATGGTAAGGTAATTACTGTTACTAAAAACAAAGTATTAGATTATTATACTAATGGTTCAGGATTACAAAAAGAATGGTATGGCTTAATTTTAGATTTTGGAATTGATCCAACTTTATTAACAGTTGACGGTTATACAATTGAGCCAATTGATATAACTGATGCTAAAAGATTAGGTGCTACTAGTGATACAGCTTTTGTTGTTTGGTTAAATGGCTTAGATGAAACAAGAGAATTAGTATTTAGACATAAAAACAATAATGACGTAACTGATACAATTACTGTAAATGTAGTTACTAATTATCCAACCTTAATTTTAAATGGTGTTACCGCATTAGATTTTACTAATATTCCAGATACTGAAGAATATTATGACAATATGGTATACAATAATGAAAGAGTATCATTTGCGGTTGATGGGAATAAAATTATTATCACTGAATTAAAACCACTAATTAAATATTTTAATGGATATGCCGAAAGAGAATGGTTTGGTTTCTTAATCGATTTAGGTATTAATTCAGAATATGTAAGTACTACTGGTGGTTACGGTATTGAAGATATTGATAAAACAGATGCCGAGAGATTTGGTGCAACTAGTGATACAGCATTCATTATTTGGTTAAGTCAAGAAGATTTGACTAATGATATGACTATTACTTTCACCAATAGTAATGATGTTAATGATACATTAGCTATTACATTTACATTTGATGGTGTAGTTGGTGTAGAATATGAAGCAAAAGGTGAAGTTACAGAAATTAGTAATGATGTAACATTTGAAGATAATACATTTGTGGTTGGATTAGATGTTACTGAATTTACATTTAAAGATAATGGCAAATTAGTAACTGCTAACAAAGTTGAAGATGTATGGAAATTTGCTAGTGAATTTAACTTTGTAAGTGCAAGTGAAATTAGCCTTGATAATTTGGATGATAGTGAACCATATTATGAAAATATTGTAAAAAATCAAGAAGCTATTGATGTAACATTTGAAGGAAATGTTATATTTGTTATTAAAAATCAATCATTAGTTAGTTATGATAATAGTGTTGCTACAAAAGAATGGTATGGTTTAATTGTTGATTTTGGAATTGACCCAACATTATTAACAGTTGACGGTTATACAATTGAGCCAATTGATATAACTGATGCTAAAAGATTAGGAGCAACTACTGATACTGCGTTTGTTGTATGGTTAGATGGCGCAACTGAAACAAGAGAATTAGTATTTAGACATATTAATGACAATGATGTAATTGTAACAATTGCAGTAAATGTTGAAAGAGCTTATCCACTTTTAACTTTTAATGGTGTTACGGGATTAGATTTTACTAACATTCCTGCTGAAGAACCATACCGTGATGATATGGTATATAACAATGAAAGAGTATCATTTGATGTTGAGGGCAATGTAGTTACAATTACTGAATTAGATCCATTAAAATCTTATAATAATGGATATGATAATAGAGAATGGTATGGTTTCTTAATTGATTTAGGCATTGGTTCAGAATATGTGGGGACAACTGGTGGCTATGGAATTGAAGATATTGATGTGACAGATGCTTATCGTTTTGGAGGAACTGGTGATCAATTTATTATCTGGTTAAATGGCAACAATACTGATGAAATAAAAACTATTACATTTACTAATGCTAAAGATGCTAGTGATACTTTAACAGTTGAATTTAAGTTCGTTAATTTTGTAATGGTTGGGGACCTATAGAAGGTTTTCCTGTAGAAGTTGGTTATAATGCAACTTCAACTATTAGTTTTACAGTTATTGCTCAATAATAAAAAAAACTAAAAACTCTTTTATAGAGTTTTTTTTTATGATATACTTATTTATGGAGATGATGATTAATGGATATAAGAATAAAAGAAGCTTTAGAAAAAGAAGAAATAAGACAACAAAACAATATTGAATTAATTGCATCCGAAAACTATGCCTCAAAAGATGTAATGGCTTTACAAGGAAGTATTTTTACCAATAAATATGCCGAAGGATATTCTGGTAAAAGATATTATGGTGGCTGTGTCAATGTTGATACTGTTGAAGATTTAGCAATCGAATATGTAACTAAATTATTTAATTGTAAATATGCCAATGTCCAACCACATTCAGGTAGTAGTGCTAATATGGCAGTATATAAAGCCTTACTTAATGTTGGTGATAAAGTAATGGGAATGAATTTATCTCATGGCGGTCATTTAACTCATGGTCATCCAATTAATTTTAGTGGATTAGAATACGAAATAATTAGTTATGACGTTGATCCTAAAACGGAAATGATCGATTATGATAAACTAGAACAATTAGCTATAGATACTAAACCAAAAATGATTATTGCTGGAGGTTCTGCTTATTCGAGAATAATCGATTTTAAAAGGTTTAGAGAGATAGCTGATAAAGTAGGTGCCTATTTAATGGTGGATATGGCACATATTGCAGGATTAGTAGCAACTGGTCTACATCCATCGCCGATTCCTTATGCTGATGTTGTAACTTCAACTACTCATAAAACTTTAAGAGGACCTAGAGGAGGAATTATTTTAACAAACGATGAAGAAATAGCTAAAAAAATCAACAAAATTGTTTTTCCTGGTATTCAAGGTGGTCCTTTAATGCATGTCATTGCTGCTAAAGCTGAATGCTTTTATGAAGCTTTACAACCGGAATTTAAAACTTATCAAGAACAAGTTTTAAAAAATATTAAAGCTTTAGCTAAAATATTAAGTGATAATGGATTAAGAATTATATCAGGTGGAACTGATAACCATTTAATTTTAGTTGATGTCACATCTCTCGGTATCAATGGTAAAGAAGCTGAAAAATTATTAGATGACGTCAATATTACCGTTAATAAAAATACTATTCCTTTTGATAAAGAATCTCCTTTTAAAACTAGCGGTATTAGATTAGGAAGTCCAGCAATGACTACACGTGGACTAAAAGAAGAAGATTTTGAAGAAATAGGTCATATTATTATCGATACATTCCATAATAAAGATAAAGAAGAATTAAAATTAAGAGTTAAAAAAATAACTGATAAGTATCCGTTATAAAGGAGATGATTAATTTGCTACTAGATGGTAAAGCTTTAAGTGATAAAATAAAAGAAGAGTTAGCAAAAAAAGTTAAAGGTTATTTAGTAAAACCATGTTTGGCTGTTATTCAAATAGGTAATGATGAAGCTAGTAATATTTATATCAAGGCTAAAGAAAAAGCTTGTGATAGAATAGGAATTAATTTTATTCATGTCAAGTTTGAAAGCGATGTTAACGAACAAGAAGTAATTAATAAGATAGTCGAATTAAATAACGATAATTATGTTAATGGGATATTATTACAATTGCCAATACCTCCTAAATTTAATCAATATAAATTACTTAATTTAATTAATAAAAATAAAGATGTCGATGGACTTACTGATATTAATGCAGGATTATTATTTAAGGGAAATAATAATTTAGTTCCTTGTACACCTTTAGGGATTATTAATTTATTAAAAGAGTATAATATTGAAATAAGTGGTAAACATGCAGTAGTAATAGGAAGGTCTAATCTAGTTGGTAAACCACTTGCTATGTTATTATTACAAAATGGAGCAACTGTAACCATTTGTCATTCTAAAACTGTTAATTTAAAAGAATTTACTAAACAAGCTGATATTTTAATTAGTGCAGTTGGTAAAAAAGATTTAGTAACTAAAGATATGGTTAAAGAAGGGGTAGTAGTTGTCGATGTTGGCATGAATAGGGTTGATGGTAAACTATATGGTGATGTTGATTTTGAAAACATTAAAGATATTGCGTCATATATTACGCCTGTTCCCGGCGGAGTAGGACCGATGACTGTAGCAATGTTGCTTTCTAATGTCGTCAAAAATTATGAAAAAAATTTATAAAACTATTGTCAAATGTTAGCAATTATGTTATTATTATATTGCTTAACTTTTTTGGCGACGTAGCTCAGTTGGCTAGAGCACCTGGTTCATACCCAGTAGGTCGAGAGTTCGAATCTCCCCGTCGCTACCATTTTATATATTACTAGATAGAAATATCTAGTTTTTATTTTATAAACATTTATACTAAAATGTTTACAAAAAAGTATATTCTTCTCAAATTTTATTATAAAATTTAATTATCAGAAAAACTTTTTTTAAATTAACCTAATTACTTGTTTCAAAAGATTTAAAATATAAAGATGAAAAAATACTAAAGTAAAATTAGCTGATAAATTATTAGCTTATTTTATTAATTAAAATTAACATATTTTTAAATAATGTAATTTGCAATAGGGACAAAATCTAGTTCTTATGTTATAATTAATATAACTAAACAAAATATATAAAATTAGTAAATGAGAAGGAGGAAACTCATGAAAAAAATATTATTAATTTTATTAGCAGGAGTTTTATGTTTTAGTGTTGGGTGTGGTAATGATAGTGTTGAGGAAGAACAACCACAAGATCAAGTGCAGGAATATGGTCATGTTGAAGAAGAAACTGCCGAAGTCTTAGTTGCTAAATTTAATACGCAAGTTGTCGACAATAGTTCATTGAATCCAGCATCTGATGATTATTTGACTACTCATGAAGATGCATATTGGTATGGTTTAATAACAGGTATTTATTTAATTGTTTATCCAGTAGAATATACTGGTGATATGAGTAGTGAAATTGTCGACTATATGGTTTTATATGTTGAAAAAAATAGTGAAAATGAATCTATGGTATCAGAGTATATGAAATATTTAATTAAAGCAAATAATCCTGATATTACCGATGAAGAAATTACTAGTTTATTAACTGAAGCTAAAAATGCCGCTGATTCTGGTAAAACTGTCAACAATGGCAAAGGTATTGATATTGGCTATGTTGATAATGAAGATAATTATCAATATCAAGTTATAAGACTTTACGAATAAACTAACAAAGTAAAAACATATAATATATTGGTGATTATATGTTTAAGATGCAAGATGCTTTATATGCCGCTTCTGTTTTAGGAATTTCATTTGACAAATTTACTGAAGAAGAGTTTTTAGATGGAATTAATATTGAACTTGAACATGGAACTGTTAGTCCAAAAACTAATGTAACAAATAATGATTTAATAATAACATCTAAAATCGCTTTAGCGCATCTAAATGAATTTCCTAATTATTATAATAAAGAATATGGATTAAAAAATTTTGAAAAATTTCTTCAAAGCAAACTTATGAAACAAATTGATTAATAATTTTTTATTAAAAAGATATTTAAATTTTAAAGCTATTGACATAATTGTCGATAGCTTTTATAGTGAAAAAATGATATAATTAAATAGGATTTCAATAGGTGAAAGAGGAGTGGGAGTTTGTGTTTTTAGAAAATTGTAAATTCAAAGGTAAATTTAGAAAATATCAAGCTGATGTGTTGGAAGAATTTTATAAACATATAGAGGATAAAAAAATAAATATAGTAGCAGCACCTGGTAGTGGAAAAACTATTTTAGGACTACAAATAATTTGTAATCTTAATCAGCCAGTATTAGTTTTAGCGCCAACAATAACAATTAGAGATCAATGGAAGGAACGTTTTATAAATTTCTATGCTTATGAAGGAATGAAATTAGATTTTATAAGCAATGATATATATAAACTTAATAAATTCAATGTTGTAACTTATCAAGCTCTACACTATGCCTTAAATAAAAAAAAGATAAAAGATGAAGGTGAATTAGAAGAAGAGGAAACAACGACAAGAGTCAAAACAGAAAGTATCGAATATGATCTAATCCAAGCTTTAAAAGCTAATAATATAAAAACAATCGTACTTGATGAAGCGCATCATTTAAGAGCAGAATGGTGGAAGAGTTTATGTAAAGTCTTAAATAGTTTAGAAGATATAAAAGTAATTTCTTTAACTGCGACTCCTCCTTATGATGTTGAAGAAAGTGAATGGCGAAAATACGAAGAAGTTTGTGGAAGAATAGACGCTGAAATTTCCGTTCCAGAATTAGTCGCGACTGGCGATTTGTGTCCTCACCAAGATTATGTAATTTTTAACATGGTTACCAAAAATGAACTATCTGAAATAAAAAAAATAAGAAATGGAATTGATGATTTTTTAGAAAGTTTAAAACAAAATAATGAATTTATTGAAATGATAAAGTCGAATAAAATTATTAATTCATGGAAGGAATATGAAGAAACAATATTAACTGATACAATGTATTACGGAAGTATGATAATATTTTTGAATTCTATTGGTTTAACTATAGATAAAAATTTAGTAAAGTTAATTTCAGATGGTTATTTAATACCAAGCTTTAATAAAAAGTGGGCTGAAATATTATTAGAAAATGTGATTTATGAACATAAGGAAGATTATCTAGAACATGAAGAATTAATCAAAAAAATAAAAAAAGAATTAGAAATATTAGGTTGTGTTGAAAAAAGAAAAATTTATTTAGAGAATGTTAATAATATAAAGAAAATAATGGCTAGTAGTATTGCTAAAATAGACAGTATAGAAGAAATTGCTAAAAAAGAGTATGAATCATTAGGCAATGATTTAAGCATGGTTGTGTTAGCTGATTATGTAAGAAGTGATTTTATAGATTGTGATATAGAAAAAATAAATAAGTTGGGAGTTGTTCCAATATTTAGAAGATTACAAGAAAAACATATTTGTGATAATTTGGCTATTTTAACCGGAAAACTTAAAATAGTACCTAAAAATGTGGTACCTTACATAAAAGAACAATTACAATTATTAGAGCTTGATAATAAGGCTATATTTAAAGATTTAAAAATCGATAATAATTATGTCGTCATTACAGGCGGTAAAAAGGTAAATAGCGCGATTGTAAAAATTGTAACTGATTGTATAAATTTAAAAAAGATAAATATCGTTATAGGGACAGTTGCTTTATTAGGTGAAGGTTGGGATGCTCCAGCTATTAATAGTTTAATTTTGGCTAGTTATGTAGGTTCTTTTATGTTATCTAATCAAATGCGAGGACGAGCAATTAGAAAAAGCAAAAATATAAATAAAACAGCTAATATTTGGCACTTAGCCAGTTTAGCGGAATTAGGATATAATAACTTTGATTTCAGTGATTTGGAATTATTACAAAGAAGATTTAAATGTTTTGTCGGAATCGCTTATTATGAGGATTTAATTCAAGATGGAATCGAAAGATTAAATATAATTGATATTGGTAAATTAAAAAGAGATTATCAATCTATTAACGAAGAAACATATAAAATAGCTAGTGATAGAAAATTAATGGCATCTCGCTGGAAAAAGATACTAGACTTATTTGGGGGTAAAAGTATAAAAATTGTAAATAAATTAAATAGTGATTTTAAAATTAGTCGTAAAACATTTGTCACTATGGATTTTAGAAGAATGTTATTATCTTTGTTAATTTTAAATGCTATAATAGCAATAATAGTTATGAATATTGGGGTTGTAACAAACAAATTAATAGAGTTTATTATCAATATAATAATATTACTATATTATTTAATAAAAATAGTTCGTCATTTAAATCCAATAAACTACATAAAAGAAATTAGTAAAACGATTTTAAACAGTATGATAATAACTAAAAAAATAGCTACAGAAAAACAACTTATAAGTTGTGAAATAGAAAAGTTAGATATCGATGACAGTATAATTTATAAAGTATATTTAAAAGGGGCAACAGTATATGAAAACAACTTGTTTATTCAAAGTTTTGAAGAAGTATATGATAAAGTAATAGATACAAGGTATCTTATTCAAATAAAAAGAACAAATAAATTAAGTAAGGATTCATATTTTAATGTTCCAAGTATTTTAGATAATGATAAAAAAGATGCAACTGTTTTTTTAGATGAGTGGAATTCTAATGTATGTAAAGCTAGACTTATCTATACAAGAAGTAAAGAAGGTAGAAAGATCTTACTTAGAGCAAGAAAAAATAGTATTGCTCATAATAAAAATTTCTTTGTTAAAAAAGAAGTTTCCAAGTGGAGTTAATTTTGTTATAATTATAAGGGTGAGAATATGTTAAAAAGATTAAAAACAAGTTTAATTTTAATAGTTTTAGGAGAGATTTTATCATGGTTTCTAGATTTAAGTAGTGGAAGTGATTTTTCAGAGTTTACTTCTGGATTATTATTAGGATTATCGGTTGGAATGAAATTAATCGGAATAATTTTATTGGTAATTTCAGTTGTTAAATATAAAGAAAAGAATTAGAAAGGAAACCTATGAAAAAAGTTATAGAAGTAAAAAATTTAAGTAAATATTATAAAGAGTTAAAAGCAATTGACGATTTATCTTTTGACGTTTATAAGGGAGAAATCTTAGGTTTGTTAGGGCCCAATGGTAGCGGAAAATCGACGACAATCAATTGCTTATTATCACTATTAAATTATCAAAATGGTAGTATCAAAATATTTGGTAAAGAAATGAAACCGGATTCTTATGATTTAAAAAGAAAAATTGGCGTTATATTTCAAGAAGTGGCGGTATTTGAAGAATTAACTGTTTATGAAAATATCGATTATTTTTGTGGATTATATATCAAAGACAAAAATATGCGAAAAAAATATGTTGAAGAAGTAATCAATTTAGTCGAAATAAAAGAATTTAAAAAGTTTTATCCGAAACAATTATCTGGTGGATTACTTAGAAGATTAAATATTGCTTGTGGTATTGCCCATAAACCAGAATTAATCTTTTTAGATGAACCAACAGTAGCTGTTGATCCGCAAAGTCGTAATAATATTTTAAGTGGGATAAAAAAGTTAAGAGATAATGGTGCAACTATTATTTATACAACGCATTACATGGAAGAAGCAGAAATCTTGTGTGATCGTATTATCATATTAGATAAAGGAAAAATATTAGCTCAAGGAACTAGTGATGAATTGAAAAAATTGGCTAATATTGAAGAGAAAATTACTGTTGAAGTAAAAGATTTAAGTGATAAAGTATTAGAAGATATTAAAAATATTGATGAAGTAGATAGTGTAGTATTAAGTCAAAACTTATTAGTAATAACTTATCGTAAGGGGAAAAATAATTTAGAAAATTTAATTGACTATTTAAAGAAAAACAAAGTAACTTATAGTAAGATTTTCTCTGAAAGACCAACTTTAAATGACGTGTTTCTAGAACTAACAGGAAAGGAATTAAGGGACTAATGTTTTGGCATAATTTTAAATATTCAATTAAAACTTTAGCCCGAAACAAAATGCTACTATTTTGGACATTTGCTTTTCCGATAATTTTAGGAACTCTTTTCAGTATGGCTTTTAGTGGTGTGGAAAATGGTGAAAAATTAGACATTATAAATATTGCTATTGTCGAAAGTGAATATTTTAACGATGATGAAATATTTAATGAAACATTTAAAAATCTTTCTGATGAAAATAATGAAAGTAGATTATTCAATATTACTTATACTGATTTAGATAATTCTAAGCAAATGTTAGAAGATGAGAAAATAGTAGGGTATTTAGAGTTTAAAGAAAATGATGTTGATATTACTGTAAAATCAAGTGGTGTTAATGAAACGATTCTTAAACTAGTTGTCGATGAAGTAATTAGTCAGAAAAAAATGATTGAAACTTTGATTACTAAAGAAATTGAAAATACGATAAGTAGTGGCAATTTTAATGTTGATTATGATCAAATATATAATAATGTTATCAATGTCATTGCAAGTAGTGAAGCTAATTTAAATAATATTTCAAGTGATAACTTAAGTTATATTATGATTGAATTTTATACTTTAATTGCGATGGCAGCATTATACGGTGGGGTTATTTCGATGTTTATTACGAATTATAAATTAGCTAACATGAGTGCTGTTGGGAAAAGAACTTCTATTACGCCTATTCATAAAGGTTCGATGCTATTAGGTAGCTTACTGGCGAGTTATTTTGTTCAATTAATTGGTATGGGTTTATTATTTTTATATACGATATTTGTTTTAAATGTCGATTATGGTTCTAATTTATTACTTGTTATTTTGCTTGCTTTAGTAGGATCTTTAGCAGGTCTTGCTTTAGGGGTATTTGTTGCTACTATTTTTAAGACAAATGAAAACACCAAAATGGGGATTTTAATAGCCTTTACAATGCTTTGTTCTTTCTTATCGGGAATGATGGGCATTACGATGAAATATGTAGTTGATAAAAATATCCCGATTTTAAATATAATAAATCCTGCTAGTATGATTACTGATGGCTTTTATTCTCTTTATTATTATGATACTTTAGATAGGTTTTATTTTAATTTAATTAGTCTAATTATATTTTCTGCCTTGATGATATTTATATCGTATAGTGGACTAAGGAGGCAAAAATATGACAGTATTTAAGACTTTTTGGAAAGTAATAATTAAATATAAAGGAACTATTCTTCTTTATACTATTTTACTTGTTGTTTTTGGTACTCTTAACATGGCTAGTAATGATACTAGTACGGTATTTGTCGATAGTAAACCAAATATTTTAATTGTCAATAATGATGTTTATGAAGGGGTAACTAAAAATTTAATCGATTATCTTCAAAATAATACTAATATAGTCGAAGTAGAAGATAATGAAGAAGCAAGAGATGATGCTTTATTTTATCGCGATGTAAATTACATTATCTATATCAATGAAGGTTATCGCGATGACGTTTTAAATGGATTAAATCCCGTAATTGATATTAAAACTACTGGTGATTATCAAGCTAGTTTAGCGCAAATGATTTTAGAAAAATATATTAAAGTTCAAAATAGTTATCTTGCTGATATCACTGATGAAAATGAATTAATAGCAGCTATTAATAACAATTTAGAAGAAGAATCAAAAATTCAAATTAACTCAACTGTCGATACGGCTACAACTTCAAGGTTAGCTCGTTATTTCAACTTTGCTAGTTATAGTATTATGGCAGCTGTAATATTCATTATTTGTTTAGTTTTATCTAGCTTTCATGAAAAAACAGTTAATAAAAGAATAATTATCAGTAGTATGAATTATAGAAAACATAATCAATTAATATTAACTTCTAGTTTTTTATATTCGGTTATTGTCTGGATATTATATGTTGTTTTAGGAGTTATTCTATTTGGTGATGCTTTATTTAATTTAAGAGGTTTTATCTATATTTTAAATACCTTTGTTTTTACTTTCTGTGCGTTAACAATTGCCATTTTAATATCAACTTTAGTTAAAAATAAAGATACGGTTAGTGGAATCGTTAATGTTGTAGCATTAGGTTCGGCTTTCTTATGTGGAGCTTTTGTACCGACTGAATTATTGCCAGATACTGTTTTAAATATCGCTCATGTTTTACCGGCTTATTGGTATATAAACTCTAATGAATTACTTGCTAATATCGAAGCTATTAATTTTAATACTTTACAACCCATTTTTATTAATTCATTAGTAATAATCGGATTTGCTATTTTATTTATTGTTATTAATAATATTATTTTAAAGAAAAAACAGATAGTAGGGTAATATATGGCTAATTTTGTATCTAATCGTGTTATATGTAAAAGAAGTTTTTATGAAAAATATTTTTATGATACCAATCCTTTTGGCATGGAAAAATCAAACGAATATGTAAAAGAGAAGTCTTATATAACTTTCAATAAATTATATAAGGTTAAAAGTTTAAATGAATATATGGAAAAATATGGGGAATATATTTACTATGGTTATGGATATAATGTGAAACAACTAGATAATGATTTAGTCGAAATAAAATTTCAAACAAAATGGTTTTATCCTATTTGTGCCATTGTAAAAGCAATTGAACTTAATCATAGTATTATATGGTATGCGATTGAAGAAAATATAATTTACTATTCTAAATTTAGCTGGAAAGATAACAAAGTGATTGAAGAGACTCTTTACATTGAAAATGATAAGTGTTTTGAAGCATGGTATGATCAAAATACATTTAATAATTTAAAAAGTTATGATGATTCTTTATGGTATTATAATTATGAGAATAATCCTAATTGGAAAAGATGGGATACTGATGATTTAGTAAAAAGATATAAAGATATCTATCCACCTAATAATTATCAAGAACGGTTTAAAGAATAATGATCAAACTATGTATTAAAATATAGTACTAATTGGACAAATAGTAATTTGTAGAGATGATAGGAGTATTTATGAATAAAAAGTTAGTTAAGGAATTTTTAATAATAACATTTGTTATAATGCTAATATTTTGGGGTGGTTGTGCTTTAATTAGTCAAATATTTAACTT
>CALVVR010000008.1 GCA_944363915.1 uncultured Bacilli bacterium
TTGATAATGATAATAATATTAAATTGTACTTTAAGTTTCCAGAATTAACATCATATTTAAGGTGATTTTTTTTAAAACTTTTGTTTACCAAAAAACTTGCAACCATCATTTTAGTTTACCAAAAAACTTGTAAGGGGAGTTACATTACCGTTTTTATCTTATGGCGGTTCATCATTACTAATTACCTTATGTAGTATTGGGATTGTTTTAAATATTTCACGATATCAAAAGTAGTACTTAAAATTTTGTTATAATTGATACATGGTGATAGTATGAATGTTTTCACACAATTTGTTGGCTTTTGAAAAATAAAAAGGATATTATCTTATTTCAAGTGTTGCTAATGCTATTTATAGTTTTGAATATATAATTTTAAAAGCCTATAGTATTGTTTTATGAATTTTTGCTTATATTGGTAATTTAGCCATAATTTCTGTTGTTATAACTTTATTTTATGCCTATTCATTATGGCAAGGTGATTTAAAGATAACTTGAATCATTTATATTATAGATGCAATTTTATAAACATATTATAATTGTCGAATAAGTGTTTTTGTTGGATTATTAGTAATATATTAGAAATTGTTGCTGGAACTGTTTCTTTAATAAAATATTAAGAAAATAGAATGAAAAAAATATGGATTGCTCCATATTTTTTTAGTTGATTCTTGTGATAGAAACGCTAGCTGAATACAAATCATTTGGTACTAATTCAAAATCATTTTCTGAGGTGTTAATGAACCTATAACTTGCTCCAGGAAGAGCTTCAAAGATGGCATTACCATTGATCGTGCCAGTTTCACAATATGAAAGTTTATTGTGAGTTGAAGAGTGTGCGATTAAAATGTCTTCTGGCCAGTATTGGTGAAATTCTATTCCTAAAGCTTTTTCTTCACAATCAAAGTTGTCGTTTTTATGACTTCTAACATTTACCCACCAGTGAACTATATATATACCAGCTTCTGGAATATAAAAATCTCCAGTAGCAGGATTATATGTTATTTTGTTAGAAATGTTAGTATTTTGGAATAGAATAGGGTTTTGTGATTGAACTGTAGAATTAGATCTATCGTGAACCATTGCGTAACTATCTAAATCTTCTCCAGGTCCAGCAGGTCCGGTTGCTCCAGTAGGTCCAGTAGCACCAGTAGGTCCAGTAGCACCAGTAGGTCCAGTAGCACCAGTAGCACCAGTTGCTCCAGTAGCTCCGGTAGCCCCAGTTGCTCCAGTAGCACCAGTAGGTCCGGTTGCTCCAGTAGGTCCAGTAGCACCAGTTGCTCCAGTAGCACCAGTAGGTCCGGTAGCGCCTCTAGGTCCAGTAGGTCCTGTGCATCCACATGGTCCAGTAGGTCCTTGTTTTTGACGGTCTACTAAACATTTTATTACTTCGCATAAAGGGTTGTTTCTACATTCATCTTTGTTTAAGAAATCTTCAATTTTATCATTTTCATTCATAAAAATTTCCTCCTTTCACTTTATGGTATGAAGAAAATGAAAATGTGACTAAGCAGATATCTCTTATTTATAAATATTTTTTTTAAATATAGACAACTATAACGAACTTTATAAAATAAAGATATAAAGCAAATATTAATTTGTTAGTAACTTTGATTTTTTGCAAAAAAAGTATTAAAAATGCTTGACAAACATATAATAAATGGTATAATTATAAAGAAATGAAGAAGGAAAGCGAGTATCCACACTCCACCTGATAGCTATAAGGCTATGGGTTAGTAAGCCAGTTTAATTGCGTTTATGATAGGGTGGATACTGTTCGTATCTACTTTTTTATTGTTGGAGGTGTCAATTATCGCAAATAAATCTAAAGATTCATTAATTAATGAACAAATTAAAGCCAAGGAAGTTATGGTCATTGGACCAAATGGCGAACAATTAGGAACTAAAGGAATCAAAGATGCACTAACTTTAGCAAATTATGCGGGATTCGATTTAGTTTTAATTAATCCAAATAGTAATCCACCAGTTTGTAAGATTATGGATTACAACAAATTTAAGTATGAAAATAAAAAAAGAACTAAAGAGAATTTAAAAAAACAAAGAGAAGCTAACTTAGAAATGAAAGAGTATCGCTTATCGGTTACTATTGATGTCCACGATTTTAATACACGTGTTAAAAACAGTGCAAAATACTTAGAAAAAGGACATAAAGTAAAAGCTACTATTCGTTTCAAAGGTAGAGAAATGGCTCACCCAGAATTAGGGCGTGATGTTTTAATGCGTTTTGCTAGTGCCCAAGAAAGTGTAGCGATTATTGAACAACAGCCTAAATTAGAAGGACGTATAATGTCGATGATTTTAGGCCCAAAAAAAGAAAAATAGGAGGAATTAAGATATGCCAAAAATGAAAACTCATAAAGGAACAAGTAAAGTTTGTAAAGTAAGACCTGGTGGAACAATTAAAATTGGTCATCCTGGAACAAGACATAATACAGGAAAGAAAAATGCTGCTAGTAACCGTGCTGGTAGAACAGCATCAACATTAAGTAATAGTGATTACAAAAGAATTAAGGATTTAATATAAGGAGGTAATAATATGGCAAGAGTTAAAGGTGGAACAATAAGTCGTGCAAGACATAAGAAAGTTTTAGATCAAGCCAAAGGATATTTTGGTAGTAAGCATAGACTTTACCGTACTGCAAATGAACAAGTAATGCATTCTGGTAAATATGCATATCGTGATAGAAGACAAAAGAAAAGAGATTTCCGTAAATTATGGATTACAAGAATTAATGCAGCTTGTCGCCAAAATGATATTAGCTATTCAAAATTTATTAATGGCTTAAATAAAGCTGAAATTGAAATTAATCGTAAAATGTTAAGTGAAATTGCTATTGATAATCCACAAGCATTTACAGAATTAGTTAACATAGCTAAAGATGCTTTAGAAGGAAAAGTAACTCAAAAAGTTAAAGAAACAAAAGCTCCTAAAGCTGAAAAAACAAGCACAGATTTAAGTAGTAAAACAGTTACTGAATTAAAAGAATTAGCTAAAGAAAAGAATATCCAAGGATATTCAACAATGAAAAAAGCAGAATTATTAGAGGCTTTAAAATAAGCTTCTTTTTTTTACATATTGTCTAATTAATAATATTATTATATAATTAATATGGTGAAATAATATGTGGAAGATTATAAAATGGCCCTTAATTTATTTTGTAGTTCAGTTTATATTAGTATTTATTTTAGCTTATTATTATATAAATGGTGGAAATAATATTGAAGGATTTAATAGTTTTTTAAGTGATAAACAAGTATTTATTGCTATTATTTTAGGAATTATTTTTATTCCTCTTTTAATTAAAAATTATCGTAAATTTAAACAAAATAGTAAAAAAATAAACATTATTAGTTTAATTTTATTAGGGATAATTATTAGTTTGTTATATAATGTTTTTGCCTTTTATCTAAATGAATATTTTTTAAAAACTGATTTATATTCTAATCAAAGTAATATAATTACTACTTTAATTAGTACTGGATTAATTGGCCCTATAGTTGAAGAATTGATGTTTAGAGGAATAGTATATAATGAATTAAAACTTAAGGTATCTGTTATGAAAGCAATATTATTAACAACTTTCTTTTTCGCAATCTTTCATTTTAATATTTTGCAAATGATTTATACTTTTGCCGTTGGTTTTCTATTTATTTTCTTTTATGAAAAATATAAAGATATTAAAGCTCCAATAATTTTTCACATGACTTTAAATATAACTACAACTTTATTTTTAACAATATTAACAAAAAATATTTTTGTTCTTAATTATAGTATTTTTATGATTAGTTTAGTTAGTTTATTTATTGTATTTAAATATACGAAAATATTGAAACCGTGATATAATAAAAGAGGTGATTACATGAAGAATTTATATATTGATTTTGACGGCGTAATAATGGATACAATTGGTGTTACTTACGATATGTTAGATAGATTAGAAGTCGACCGCAAAGATCCTGACAAAATGAAAGAATTTTATTCTAATTTAAATTGGAAACAATTATTAACTTTAACACCAATTATCAATGATGGTTATAATTGTTTAAAAAAGATATTTGCTTCTAATAAGTTTAATGTAGCAATATTAACTCATGTCAATTCATTAGATGAAGCAGTTGCTAAAATAAATCATATTCGAAAATATTTTAAAGATGTAACAATAATTCCTGTTCCAAGGGAAATATCTAAAACTAAAATATGTTTAAGTAAAGATGCGATATTAATTGATGATTACTCAGGTAATTTAAAGGAATGGGAAAGTGAAGGAGGAATTGGCGTTCAATTTTCTCGTGATTTAACTAAAGATAAAGGATTCCCTGTTATCGACCGATTAGATAAAATTATCGATATGTTTTAATAATATAAATGGAATGAGAGGAAATATTATGACTTTATTCATTGTTGCTTTATTTTTTATGCTAGCATTTACAGTAGTTGATTTAAAAAAAGCTTTTCATATGTTACAACAAAATTGGTATAATGATGGAAATCGTTATTTAAAATGGATTAATAATAATAGTCGTTTTGTTTTTCTATGGTTTGATTATATTTATATCTTTATTGTTTTAATTGGATATTTCATCGATTCTAATATTTTAAGTGCTTTAATTATATTTTATTATTTAATCATTACTTTTGTATTATTAGATAAATATAAAAATGAACAAGTAAAAAAACCATTAGTATTTACTAGTCGTATTAAAAGAATGTGTGTGACAATAGCTATTTTATATTTAATTCCGATATTAACTATCTTTTTAACATTTGATAAAGATTTAATTTTTATTTATTATTTTGTTATTGGTAGTTTGATATATTTTAATTATTATATTGTCTATTTAGCTAATATTATCAATAAACCTGTTGAAAAATTAGTTTATTTATATTATAAAAACAAAGCTAATAAAAAGTTAAAAAGTTTAAATCATATGGAAGTTATTGGGGTAACTGGTAGTTATGGTAAAACTAGTACCAAAAATATCATTAGTGATATTTTAAATATCAAATATATTGCTTTCCCAACACCTCAAAATTTTAATACTAATTATGGTTTAATTAGAACAATCAACGAATATATTGATAAATATAACGATTATTTTATTGCTGAATTAGGAGCTTTTAGAAGAGGTGATATTAAAAGTCGGGCTAGTATTGTTAAACCTAAATATGGCGTTTTAACTAAAATTGGAACAGCTCATTTAGATACTTTTGGTTCGATTGAAAATACGACAAAAGCAAAGTTTGAATTAATTGAATCGTTACCTAGTGATGGAATTGCTTTTTTAAATATTGATGATGAATTACAAGTGAACTATCATTTAAAAAATAAAGTAAGAGTTGTTTGGTATGGTTTAAATAAAAATGCTGATGTTTATGCTACTGATATTAAATATTCTAGTGATGGTATGAATTTTAAAGTTCATTTTAAAAATGATGATAAAGATTATCAATTTACAACCAAATTATTGGGTGAAGCTAATGTTTATAACATTTTGTCTGGAATAGCCATCGGTAAAGAATTAGGTTTAAATATTGAAGAATTACAAAAAGGAGTTTCCCAAATCAGACCGATTGAACATCGTTTACAAATGCGTAAGTATGGCTTAATCACTTACATCGATGATGCTTATAATTCTAATCCTGTTGGCTCAAAAATGGCTTTAGATGTTTTAAAACTAATGCCTGGTAAAAAGGTTATAATAACTCCAGGAATGATTGAGATGGGTAGCAAGCAATATGAAGTTAATTATAACTTTGGTAAATTTATTGCTGATAGTGTTGATTTAGCTATTTTAGTTGGAACAGAACAAACCAAACCAATACAAGATGGAATAAAAGACACAAACTTTAATTTAGATAATTTAATTATATTAAATGATGTTAAAGAAGCTATTGCTATTGCTCAAAATTATTTTAAAAATGAAGAAACTTATATTTTATTAGAAAATGATTTACCAGATGTTTTTAATGAGAAATAAATTAATTTCTCTTTTTATTTTTGTAAATTTGACAAATTTTATGATTTTAAATATAATAATTGACAATTAAAGGAGGATTTTTTATGGATAAAAGTTTACGAGAATTTATTGTTTTAGTATTCGAAGCTTATTTGATGAGAAAAAATGAACATCGTTTATATCAAAGAGATAGCTTAATTCCAGAGCAAATAATAGCAATGTATTACCAAGCTAATAAAAATCCACAATTTAGGATTCTTTATAATAATTTTAAAAGACAATATTTATATAATGAAAGTCGAATTGATGAAACAATTTCTGATGAAGAACGAGAAGGGTTAGATCGTGTATATGATTATATTAAAGAATATGATTTTAATAAGCAAAATTTTGATATATTTATTGAAGCTATGAAAATTCATATATTATTATTTTCCGCTTGTCCTTATCCAGAATTTGGTGGAAGCTTACGAGATAGTACAGCTATTTTGAAAAACGAAATAATTGATGTGCCAACAGCAGATGAGGCAAAAAAATATTTTCAATCATTTATTGGTATGAAATTACCGGAAGTTGATTTCTCTCAACCAGCTTCTATATTTACTTATATTAATGCTTGTATTTATATTACTACCGAATTGATAAGAAATCAGCCATTTACAGATGGCAACAAACGAACCTTTAGATCCTTATTAAATTTAATGTTTAAACAACATAATTTGCCACCTGTTTATGTTAAGACGAAAGAAAGAGAAGAGTATAAAGATGCTTTAATGAAGGCAATTAAAAGACGTGATTATATTTCTTTAAATCAATTTTACTATTATAAGATATGTGATTCAATATATGATCTAGATATTTCAGAAGAACTGAAAAAAGAAGAAAAAGTTTTAGTAAAAAAAGGTTCTTCGAACTAAAATCTATGTATAAAAATTGACAACTATATATAATTATGCTATTGTATCTGCGATGTAAAGGGGATTTTATATGATGAAAAAAACTAAAAGTACAGTTATTGAAAATATTGTAAACCGAAATCAAAATAATCTAAATGAGGTTGCTTTCGAAAGTTTTGGCAGTAAACTAACTTATAAAGAATTTTTTGAATTAGTCGATACTTTAACTAAAGGTTTTATTGAATTAGGCGTTAAAAATGGTGATATTGTTACTATGTGTATGGCAGGAACGGTTGATAGTGTCGCCCATTTTTATGCTTTAAATAGAATCGGTGCAATTACCCAATTAGTTAATCCTAATTATTTTAAAGTTAATAGTAAAAAATATATTAATGAAACTAACTCAAAACTATTAATTGTTTTAGATCGTTTTTATCCAATGTTACAAGATGCTATTGCGAATACTAATGTCGAAAAAGTTATGGTATCATCCATAACTGAACAATCAGCTTTCTTATATAAGTTATTAGTTAGAAGAAAAAATCTAAAAAAAGATCAATTAATTTCTGGAGTTGAATATATTACTTATCCGGAATTTAATCGTTTAGGAGAAACTTCTAAAAAAGAAATAATTTCACCAGAATTTATTGAAGGAAAAGAAACGGCAATCGTCTATACTAGTGGTTCTACTGGTAATCCTAAAGGGGTTGTACTGACAAATGATGCTTTAAATAATATGATTACGATATATGACGCTAAAAATGGATTTGGTTCCAAAGTAGGTGATCGAAATTTAGTTTTAATTCCGCCAATGTATGGGACAAGTTTATGTCATTGTATTAATACACCATTAGCATTTGGTTGTACTAATGTAATGCAACCAGTATATAATCCACAAACTTTTTTAACTGATTTACAAAAATATCGCCCTAATATAGTAGTTGGTTCCTTAGGCCATTATATTAGTTTGTTGGATAAAGATATTAAAGATGAAAGTCTATCATTTTTAGATATGCCTTTTACTGGTGGGGAACCGGTTCCTTTAAAATTAGTTAAGCAAATAAATGAAAAAATGCGAAAAGCTGGCGTTAAAGAAGATTTAATTATTGGCTATGGTATGAGTGAATTTGGGACTATGGTAATGTTTAATATGGATATTAAAGATCGAACTAATGAATCTGGATTGTTAATGCCTTTTGTTGAAGCTAAAATAACTGATTCTATTACCAATGAACCAGTTGGTATTAATGAAAAAGGAATCCTTAAAATATCTACTCCTTGTATGATGAAAGAGTATATAAATAATCCCGAAGCTAATAAAAAATTTTTTGAAATTGATGAATCTGGTAAAGTTTGGGGTAATACTAATGATATAGCTACCGTCGATAATCAAGGTATTTATCACGTTTTAGGAAGAAGTAGTGATTCTTTTATTGATCCAAAAGGTAATATAGTTTATTTGTTTGAAATCGAAAATAAAATTGCTAACAATAAATATGTTAAGGAATGTGAATTAGTACCACTAACCGTAAATGGTAAAGTAGTTCCTATTGCTCATATTGTTTTAGAAGAATCAGTAAAACAATTTCCTAATGATGTAATTTCCCTTATTAATTCTGAATGCATGGTAGAATTTACTAATCCTGAAGCAATTCCTTTTGCTTATAAATTAAGAGATAAATTTCCGACTAGTCCGATAAGTGGCAAAAGAGATTATGAAACTTTGAAATATGAAACAGAAGGATATCTACAAGTTACCAAAGAAGGCATTAAAATTATTTCTATCGATAGCGAAGAAAGTAAAAAAGAAAATGAAATTGAAAAAGTAAAAAAGCTTAAAATGAATATATAAAGATGATACATATGTATTGTCTTTTTTTTCTAAAATGATATAATGTAATTAGTAAAATAAGGAGGTAAACAATGACTTTTATTGGTTTTCCTGTATCAGCTTTAATTTATATTATAATTTTTTTAATTGTTCATTTTTCAAAAAAAAGAATCAATATTTTTGAAAATAACTTATTGATTGGTTTAATGATTTTAAATTTAGTGGGTTTAATTTTAGAATTAGGTTGTTATTATGTGGTGTTAAATATGGATACAAGTACCTTCTTTTCAATGTTAATATTAAAATCTTATGTCGCTTATATAGTAACATTTACTTTTGCTTTAAATCTTTATTTGATCTTATTAACCAATAAAAAATATGGCAAAGAAGGTTTTGATGTTGTTAAAAACTTTAAATATAATTTCCTTTTATTTTTATTTCCTTATTTAGCCATGATTTTAATAACTTATCTTTTACCACTTAACGTTTTTGCCGAAAATGGCTATTATTATACTTATGGAATTTCTATTGATGTTTTATTTTTAGTATCGGCTTTATTGATATCGTTATGGCTAGTTAGAAGTATTATTTCAATTTGGAAGGCTAATAACAAAAATAAACAACAATATGCGATTTTAATAGCTGTAATATTGTTTGGCTTAATAGGTAGTTTAACCCAATTTGTCGATAAGAGAATTTTAATCTTAACATCTATGCATACAATGCTTCTAATAATTATGTATTTCTTCATTGAAAATCCTGATGTTAAATTGATTGCTAAATTACAGTTAGCTAAAGAACATGCGGAAAAAGCTAATCGTGCTAAATCAGATTTCTTATCAAGTATGTCTCATGAAATTAGAACACCATTAAATGCAATTGTTGGACTTTCTGAAGATATTGTGACATATAAAGATCAAATTCCTCAAGAAGTGGTCGAGGATTCTTTAGATATTCAAAATGCTAGTCAAACATTATTAGAAATAATTGGTAATATTTTAGATATAAATAAAATCGAAGCGGAAAAATTAGAAATCATAAATAATCCTTATAATTTAAGAGAAGAAATTACTAAATTATGTAAAGTAACTAGTACTAGAATTGCCGATAAACCAATTGAATTTAAGCTTAATATTGCCGAAGATGTTCCTAATGAGCTAATAGGTGATAAAACCCATTTAAAACAAGTTATCAATAATTTATTATCTAATGCCATTAAATATACTGAAAAAGGAAATATTAATTTGAATATAAAATGTGTTAATCAAAATGATATATGTAATTTAATCATTACTGTCCAAGATACAGGAAGAGGGATTAAAGCGGAAAATATCAATAAATTATTTACTAAATTTGAAAGATTAGATGTTGAAAAAAATTCTACTATCGAAGGTACGGGATTAGGATTAGCAATCACTAAAAATTTAGTGGAAATGATGGGTGGTAAAATAAATGTTCAAAGTCAATTTGGTCAAGGATCTATTTTTGTCGTTCAATTACCGCAAAAAATTAGTCATAATCAATCTTTAGAGGTTTTAAAGATAAATGAAACTAATTCATTACCTAATTATGGCCATAAAAAAATATTAATCGTCGATGATAATAAATTAAATATTAAAGTAGCAATTAAAGCTTTATCTACTTTTAATTTTGTAATAGATGAATGTTATGATGGATTTGAATGTTTAGAAAAAGTTAAGAATAATAATTATGATTTAATTTTAATGGATATAATGATGCCTAATATGAGTGGAGAAACAGCTTTAGCAAAATTAAAAGAAAACCCTAATTTTAAAACACCAGTTATTGCTTTAACAGCTGATGCTATAGCGGGCGCTAAAGAAAAGTATTTAGCCTTAGGTTTTGTTGATTATATTGCTAAACCATTTAGTCGTGAACAAATTAAAGAAAAATTAGATGCTGTTTTTAATGATATCTCACAACCGGCTACTTATGTTTTTGATGCTAAAACTAACGAAGAATATGTTATTAAAAATGGGAAAAGAGAAGACTGTAATTAAAAAAATCTACTTATTTAGTAGATTCTTTAAGTGTTTTTTAACTTCGTCTAAATCGCAAAATTCAATAATTTTATCTTTTAATATTTGATAGTTTTCGCTACCTTTACCAATAATTAAAACAATATCATTTTTATGAGCTATATTAATCGCTTTTTTAATAGCTTCACTCCGATCTAAAACTATTTCGTAATTTTTATAATCTTTGACATTACTAACTAAATCATTAGCTATATCAGCGGGATCTTCGCCTCTTGGATCTTGACTAGTTACAATCGCATAATCACAATTAGTAATTACATTATAACCCTTACTAGGTCTTTTACTTTTATCACGTTCTCCAGGTTCTGAGAAAACAACAATTAATCTGTTATGTTTTAAACTATTCATAAATTTTAATAATTCGCTTATTCCATTAGGAGTATGGGCATAATCGACAATAACTTTAAAGTCTTGTCCTAAATCAATATTTTCTAACCGCCCACTTACTTTAATATTTTTAATATTACTAATTAAGTTATTCATATTATAACCTAAACTTACTAAAGCTAGTAGTGCCGCACATAAGTTATAGACATTAAACATAGCAATTAAAGGACTTTCAATTTCATATTCTTGATTTTGATAAACAATTTTAAATAATGTTTTATCTTCCATTAATTTAACATCTTTAAAATATAAATCATTATCATTATCTTTTCCATAGGTATATATTTTTTGACAATGTTTACTTACTTCTAGATAATGTTCGTCATCTTTATTTAAAATACAAGGTCCAATTGTATTATCAAATAATTTACATTTACAAGCAATATAGTTTTCTAATGTTTTATGGGTATTTAGATGTTCTTTAGTAATATTAGTTAAAATACTACAATTAAATTTGATGCCGTTAACCCGGTCATAGTGCAAAGCTTCACTTGATACTTCCATACTAACTGTTTTAATATTATTTTTAACCATATCGGCAAATAAAGGAATTGTTTTATCTAAACTAGGAGTAGTGTTGCTAGTTTTTTCTTTATAATCATTATAAGTAATGCCATTAGTTCCAATATAGGCACAATTATTAAGCAACTTATAAATAATAGTTGCAACAGTAGTCTTACCATCAGTACCAGTAACTCCAATTATTTGTAGTTTATTAGTAGGGTAGTCATAAAATTTATTGATAATATCGACAAAAACTTGATTTGGATTATCAACTTTAATAATTGGTACCGATTTTTTTCCTACATCATTTTTAACAATCACCGCAGCCGCACCTTTATTAATCGCATCATCGATGAATAAGTGACGATCCATTGTTTTGTTATCGATACAAATAAATAAGTCGCCTTTTTTTATATTAACTGAACTTGTTTTGATACCGGTTATTAAAGTATCGTAAGGACAGTCAATTAATTCATTTAATTTCATTTTCTCACCTTCTTAATTATAATTACAGCAACCAATCCTCCTAATAATAAAATAATATAGTTATAATTATTATTTTCTATTTTTGGTTCAGGAATTAAGCTTTCTTCATCATATTTATTAATTAAGTTATTAATATTATCAACATTACCATCAAAATTAATTAAATAATCTTGAACTTCATTATTAATATTTTCATATTTAGAATCATTTTTATAAGTATCATAATATTCTAATAAATCATTAACTTCTTCTGGTATTTCGTATAGACTTGGAGCAATACTAGGTGTTTGGTAATAATTAGTTAAATTTTCATAAGCACTAGCAATTTGATAAATTATCTTTTCATTGTTAGCTTGCGCCATTATTTCTAAACCATAAGGTAGTTCATCATAAAATCCCATGGGAATACTAATAGCGGGGAAGCCAATTAATGGCGCTGTACTAGAACTTGGCGTATAAATTTGACTATATTTAGCTTCATCATTAGTATATAATTTTGTTTTTAAAGTAGGGTAGATAATAGCATCTATTTCATATTCCTCAAATCTATTATTAGCCAATTTAATATTATTATTACGAATGTTTAAATAGTTTTGATAAGCACTAGTTTCTTTATAGTCGTGATCGCAGTAATAACCATTATAGCCATTAATATATTGAGTATAACCACCATTTTTAATTAAATCATCTAAGCTTTTGATCTTACTAGAAGTACCCTTTATATATTCATTAAAATTATAACACATTGTAGTAGCGTCAAATTTATAAGTTAGATAAAAATTGTCTAGATAAATAATTTCTGCACCTAATTCTTCTAAATCAGCAATTGCTTTAGTCATCATATTATAAATAAATCTATCAGTTTTACCATAATCAACACTTGTACTATTCGTATTAGGATTCATAAAACCATTAATAACAGCAATTTTAATACCAGATAAATCTTTATTTAAATAATCTTCATATTTAGTATCACTATTATCGATAATATCTAAAACAATCGCATTATCACTAACATATTTTGTAATTACTCCAACAACATCTCTAGTTTCTTCAAATTTAATTACCCCATCAGTGCTAACTAAATCAAAAGTAGGTCTAATTCCAACTACACCATTGGCACTGCTTGGAACTCTTATTGAACTACCTGTATCAGTACCTAGAGCGAAAACAGCTAAGTTACTGGCGACTGAAACAGCACTACCACCAGATGATCCATAAGATGAATATAAAGTATTATAAGCATTATAAGTATCACCAAAACTACTATGTGTATAAGTGGCATTAAATGCGAATTCATCCATATTAGCTTTAGCAATAATAATAGCTCCATTATCGATTAGTTTTTGAATAACCTCAGCATTTTCATATGGATAAGAATCAAGTAGTCCACTAGCGCCATTAGTAGTCGGCATTCCTTTAACATCAATATTATCTTTAACAATTACTGGTAAACCATGAATTAAGCTTCTTCTACCACTTTCTTGATATTCTAAATCTAGTTTTTTAGCTTCTTCAATGGCATTTTCGTTAATGGTAATTAAGGCATTATATTGTTCGTTATATGCCTCGATTCGGTCTAAATATAATCTAACAATCTTTTCATAAGTCAAATAACCTTTATCGACATATTCTTGAATTTCATAGATATTTAATTCATTAATATCAATAACAGCTTGTTCTAAAGCTAAAACTTTAAATGGAATTAATAAAATAAGTAGAAAAATAAACTTTTTCATGTTACCACCATCTATATTTTACCACACTTCTTTAATATTTGAATAGTATATATTAGGTGAAGGAAAATGATTTTAAAAGATGATTCAAGAAAAATAAAAAAAGGTGATACTTTTATCGCTTTAAAAAAAGTTCATGATGGCCATGAATATATTGAAGAGGCTATTAAAAATGGAGCGAGTAAAATAATTGCTGAAAGAGGAAATTATAAGGTTGATACACTTATTGTTCCTGATACTCATAAATATTTAGTTGATTATTTATACGATAATTATTATGATAAAATAAAAGATTTAAAATTAATTGGTATGACTGGAACTAATGGTAAAACGACAACTTGTTTTTTAATTTATCAAGCTTTAAATAAATTAAATATTAAATGTGCCTATATTGGAACGATTGGTTTTTATTTAGACAAAAAAATAAAAGATTTAAGTAATACAACACCTGATATTTTAGAAATATACGAAATGCTATTAGAATGTGCTGATAAAGGTATTGAATATGTAGTAATGGAATGTAGTAGTCATGCTTTAGATATGAAAAGATTAGATAAATTAAAATTTAAGTATGGGATATTTTCTAATTTAACGGAAGATCATTTAGATTATCATGGGTCTTTTGAAAATTATATTAAGGCTAAACAAATATTGTTTGATAATGTAACGGATAAAACATTCGTTAATAATGATGATGAATATAAAGATTATTTTATAAAAGATAATAGTATAACTTATGGCTTAAATGGTGGGGATTATCACTTAACTGATTATGTAATAAACTTAAAGGGAAGTAGTTTTAAAGTAAATGGTATTAGTTATAAAACTAGATTAATTGGGAAACATAATTTATATAATGTATTAGTTGTTATTGCATTACTTTCATTTTTAAATTTAGATACTAGTGTTGTAAGTAAATTAGAATGTCCAAAGGGACGAATGGATATAGTTAAGAAAGGTAGTAATTTAATTATTATTGATTATGCTCATACACCTGATGCAGTCGAAAAAATAATTAATGCTGTAAAAGAATTAAAGCCAAATCATATTATAACGATTGTTGGATGTGGGGGAGATAGAGATCCATATAAAAGACCGATTATGAGTGATATTGCGTGTTCAAATAGTGATTGGGTGATTATAACTAATGATAATCCAAGAAGTGAAAATCCTAATAATATTGTTAGTGATATGTTACACAATCTTGACAAATTTAACTATGAAATTATTTTAAATCGTAAAAATGCGATTATAAGGGGTATACAAATGTTGGATAAAAATGATATACTATTAGTACTTGGAAAAGGTCATGAAAACTATCAAATCATAAATAATAAAAGATATAATTTTGATGATAAAGAGGTTGTTTTAGAAAACATAAACTAGGAGATGATGATGTGTTAATTTTAGCAAAAGCTGTACTAGCGTTTATGATAGGGTTTATATTATCAATTATATTTGGAGTCGTATTAATACCTTTGTTAAAAAAAATGAATATTAAACAGACTGTTAGTGTATTTTTAAGTAAACATAAAGAAAAAGAGGGAACACCAACAATGGGGGGATTAATTTTTATTATTCCAACTATTATATCGGTTGTTATTTTATTACTTTGGAATAAGTTAGAACTAACTTATAATTTAGGTATTGTTTTATTTGTTTTTTTAGCTTATGCTCTACTTGGATTTATCGATGATTATTTAATTATTAAAAGGCATAACAATATTGGCTTAAGTGAAACTCAAAAATTAATCGGGCAAATATTTATAGCTTTAATCTTTTTTATTTTATTTAGATTAGGTGGAAGAGAGCCAGTATTAGAAATATATACTTTAGGAATATCAATTAATTTAGGCTGGTTTTATTGGTTACTTATTTTACTTATGTTAGTAGCAACTACCAATGCTGTTAATTTAACTGATGGACTAGATGGCTTAGCTGGTGGTTTATCGGCAATTGCTTTCTTAGCCTTTGGTATGATTGCTTGGGCATCTCTTGGCATTGAAGGTAATGAAGATATTGGAGTATTTTGTTTTATTTTAGTTGGTGCTTTAATTGCTTTTTGTTTCTTTAACACTTATCCGGCTAAAGTATTCATGGGCGATACTGGTTCTCTTGCTTTAGGTGGTACATTAGCGGCTGTTTCAATTGTTTCAAGTCATGAATTGACTTTGATAATAGTGGCTGGTGTGTTTGTTGTCGAAACTTTAGTATGTATTATTCAAAGATTATCAGTAAGATTTACTGGTAAAAGAATTTTCTTAATGACTCCTTTACATCATCATTTTGAAAAATTAGGATGGCAGGAATTAGATATTGTTAAAATGTTTTGGTTTTTTGGAATTGTTTTAGCAGCAATTGCTATTCTTTGGGGAGTTTGGATTTAAAAAATATAACATAAAAGTTATATTTTTTTCATATATATTAATTAAAGGAGGCTAATTATGGACAAGATTGATACAATTGCTAGTTTAAATCATAATATTACAATTAATGAAAGAAAAAATATCATAATTAGTGGTGTGAAAAAAATTGAAAGTTTTGATAATGAAGAATTTTTATTAGAAACAACTATGGGTAACATAGTTATTAAAGGTAATGAATTAGAAATAATTAAATTAGATACTTATCAAGGAACCGTTTCGATAAAAGGAACAATTATTAGTCTTACTTATGCTGATGGAACAAAAAAAGAAGAGGGGGTATTTAGTAAGTTGTTTAAATGATGAATTTAAAAACACAAATTATAACTTTTCTTTTTTCAATTTTCTTTGGCTTTATTTTTTCATTGTTCATTAGTATAATTTATAAAAATAAATTATTTAATATAATTTTATCTTTTGTACTTGTGATAATAAGTTCATTATTATATTTTATTATTTTGTTAAATTTAAATAATGCTATTATCCATCCTTATTTTATTTTAGCTTTTATTATTGGCTTTTTTTTAGAACATTGTCTAAAAAAAATATTTAAAAAAATTGTATTCTTACTAAAAAGATGATATAATTTTAATAAGGAGAGTAGTGATGAAAAGAAGAGTATCGAAACAATCAAAAAGAAGATTAATGATATTTGGTATCCTTTCTATTGTAGCAATAGGATATTTTTTCGTTACTATTTTTTCTTATACTTATAATTATATTTCTTTAAAAAATGAGGAATATACTCTAAAAAATGAATTAGTTGCTTTACAGGATGAAAAGGCTAATTTAAAAATTGAAATTGAAAAGTTAAATGATCCTGAGTATGTTGCAAGATACGCTAAAGAAAATTTTTTATATTCAGCTGATGGTGAGTATGTTATTAAAATAGAAACTGATGATCAAGAACAAGTGGTAAGTAACGATAATAATCAAATGGTTTATGTTGTTTCAATCAGTTTAATAGTAATATTAATGTTAATTTTTATTATTAAAATAAGTTGTAAGCCAAAAATTAAAAAAATGACTATAAAAACAGTTCAAAAATGAACTGTTTTTATAATTTAAAATCATTAGTTATTTCATCATTCATATTTTTACCGTCATAATAAGTTCTTTCTTTATATTTTGATATCATAGCGACTAAATTACTTGGAATTTTTCGCACCATTTTATTATAATCGGTAATAATATCATTATAATATTTTCTTAAAGCAATTATTTCATGCTCACTTTCATTTAATGAAGTATCGATTTTTAAAAGGGCATCACTTTCACTTAATTCTGGATAATTATCTTTATAATAATTAAATTCATTAATTGCTTCATATAATTGACGGTCTAAATCAAAATTAGAAATTTTTCGACTTCTCAATTTAACAATTAATTCTAAGACTTCTTGATCAGTATTAATATTTCCTTTAATAACATTAATTGATTTATTTAATAGGTCGAATCTTTTTCGTAAAACGGTATCGATATTAGCTTCAACTTCATTTATTCTTATTATTAATCCTTGAAATTTATTATATGTATTTATATACCAAACTAAGATTAAACATATAATAATTAAAATTATCATTGTTATAAAAAATATCATCTACATTCACCATATTAATTATAACAAATATTTTTTTAAATATCAATTATTTGGATAAAAATCTGGGTCATAATTAATTGGTTCGTCAAATGAAATATAATCGACATAAATCATTAATAACATCTGCCATACTCCATTAGTTGGATCACTTAAAATAATGTGATCTCTTCCTGATTGTTCGATAATTCCTGTAAATTCTAAATCCCGCCATTCATTAGAGTCAGGAAATGTTTGATGAACACGGACCTTCTTTCCTTTATTTAATCTTAATATATTTTCAATATAAGATTGTTCAGCTGGTAATGCCATTTGTTGATAGTTAGTATTTCCTGGTGGGGTTGTAGGTCTTAAATATGTCTGTTGTCCATTATATTGATTATAATAATTCATAAATATCTCCTTTCATATAAAATATATTAAATAGTTTAATAAAATATGTTATAATTAGATGGGTGATATTATGAAATTAACAGTTGGAGTATCTAATCGTCATGTTCATTTAAAACAAAGTGATTTAGATATCCTATTTGGTCAAGATTTGACTAAACAAAAAGATTTAACACAACCAGGACAATTTGCTTCTTGTGAATTTGTGACTATTAAAACTGACAAATCAGAAATAAGCAAGGTTAGGGTTTTAGGACCAGTTAGAAATTATACACAAATAGAAATTTCTAGAACTGACGCTTATAAATTAGGTTTAAATCCACCTGTTCGTAGTTCGGGTCATTTAGAAGATAGTGAAATTGTAACATTGATTGGTCCAAATGGAAGTATTACAACTAATGGTTGTATTATTGCTGATCGTCATATTCATATTACTTATGCAGATAAAGAAAAATATAAATTTCCTGATAAAGTCATGGTTAAAATTGCTAGTGAGAAACCTGGTATAATTGAGGTTGATGTTAAACCTAGTGAGGAAGCTTTTTTTGAACTTCATTTAGATACTGATGATGCAAACGCTTTTTTACTTAAAAATGGTGACGAAGTAGAAATATTAGATTTTAAATAATTGTTTTATAATATAAAAAAATTGGTATTAATTTTTAAAGTTTTCATACCAATTTTTTATATATTCTTTACCACTATCTAACAAATCACTACCAACATCACCAATAATATCAATAGCTTCTTTTGTGTATTCAACTAATTCATCTTTTGCTTCAACAATTGAGTTATAATTTTCTTCACCTAATTTTTCTTTAGAAAATTCTTTTAAATTGTTAGCGCCTTTTTTGATTAATTCACTAGCTTTGTTAAAGGCTTCTTTAGCTGTTTCTGAGATAGTTTCTTTATAATTTGGAAATTTATTTTCGATTTTTGTATCGATACGAGAAGCAATTTCTAAGACTTTTTGTTTACCACTATCGGTTAATTCATCAAAAGTAACACCATTTATTTCGCTATCGTAAAATAGGAAATCGACAACAGTAACAAAGACACCTTTAGCTTTATCTTTTGCATTGTTAACTGTTTCACTATTTAAAATATTATCGATATCTTCTTCTAAGTTGTTAAATGTTTCAATGGCTTTTTCATCAGCGCTGCTATATTCTTCAGCACTGCTATATTCTTCAGTTACATTATTATTACTACTATTATTGTTATTGTTGTTGTCATTGTTGTTAGTGGTTGAGTTTATACTTGGTTCACTAGTCACTGATTCATTAGAATCTGGTTTGATAACAGGATTAATATTTGGTTCATCTTGTTCAATTTGTGGTTCACTATTTTCTGTTACTGTCTCTTGATTATAATGTTGATAATTTTCTTGTAAAGTATTTTCTGTTTTTGAACATCCAACCATATTCACAATAATAAATCCTGATAAAATAATAGCAATAATTTTTTTATTATTAATAGATTTAAACTTCACATTATTCACCTCACATTGTATATTATATCATTTTTTTTAAATGCTGGGAAAGTTTATGCAATAATTTATAAATTTTTGATTCTCATAATATTTTTAACTTTAATAAATAATTATTTTGTAAATTAGTGTGATTTATGATATAATAACAAGCATTCGAAGGAGAAAAGTTATGAATAATTTAGAAATAATTGAGAATTTAAAAGAAGCGTTACCTAAAACGGTTGCTGTTATTGGTTATGGCTCTGGTATTTATAAGCAGACTGGCTATACTGATAAAGAAAAACCTGATAAAGATGTGATTGTTGTTGTTGATGACTTCCAAGATTTTTTAATTGATGATTATGCTAAAAACACTCATCATTTTTCTAAGGATTTTATTCCTAGTAATTTATCAAGAAAAAAAGATGATTTTTATAGTAATATTGGTTGTTTAAAATTCTATCACGACAATATTCATTTTAAAGCTATGATTATATCGAAAAAAGCTTTGGAACAAGATTTAAAAACTTGGAAATTTTTTGGAATGGCTGGTCGTTTGACTAAACCAATTTTATATCAAAATATTCCTAAAGATTTAGAAAAAGCAATTCAAAGAAATCGAGAAAATATTCTTATAACTGCTTTGCTATTTAATGATAAAGATGTTTTAACGCCTACTGAATTATACAATACTATTTCTGGTTTAACATATATGTATGATTTTAGAACGATTGTTCCAGGTGAGAAAAAGAGTAAAGCTACTGATATTGTAAATGGCGCTTTTGATTTTTTTGAAAATGCATATAGACAAAATGGTTTGATTTTATTTGATGAAGAATTTATTTATAATTGCCATCCAGTTGAATTAATAGAGCAATTACCTGATAATTTAAGATTATATTTAGGCAAGTATTTTAATAACTTTAATTTGGATAATATTACTAAAGAGGATTTAAAAAGAATTAGTACAATAATCAAACATTATTTTCGAAAAACTAATTTTCCTAATTCTATTAGATTAGCTATTAGTAGTAGTACAACTCTAGGTAGAGAAGAATCTATCAAACATGGATTGAGTAAAGTAAAAAAACATTTTTCAAAATAACTCAATCTTTTTTTTGTTTTGTTAAATTTTATAGTATAATTAAATTGGTGATTATATTGAAAAAAGTTATAATTGATGGCAATGAAGCTTGTAGTAACGCTTCTTATTTATTTACTGAAGCGGCTGGTATTTACCCAATTACTCCTTCAAGTCCTATGGCGGAACATATCGATGATTGGAGTAGTCAAGGGTTAACTAATATTTTTGGTGATAAAGTTAAAGTAATTGAAATGCAAAGTGAAGCAGGAGCTAGTGGTTTAGTTCATGGTTTACTTAGAGCTGGTATTTTAACTAGTACTTATACAGCTAGTCAAGGGTTATTATTAATGATACCTAATATGTATAAAATAGCTGGAGAAATGTTACCATGTGTTATGCATGTGGCAGCTCGTAGTTTATCGACTCACGCTTTATCAATATTAGGCGATCATCAGGATATCTATGCAACAAGGATGACTGGCTTTAATATGTTAGCTTCTAGTAATGTTAGCGATGCTAACTATTTAGGTGTGGTAGCTCACTTATCGGCGATTGAAAGTAGTTTACCTTTCATGCATTTTTTTGATGGCTTTAGAACTAGTCATGAACTACAAAAAATCAATGTTTTAGAGCGTGATGATGTTAAAGACTTGATTAATTACGATAAGTTGCAAGAATTTAGAAATAAAGCTATTAATCCTTATAATCCTAAAACATATGGCACTAGTCAAAGCGATGATATTTATTTTCAAGCAACAGAAATAAGAAATAAATATTATGATAAGGTACCTGATATTGTTAATAGTTATATGGAAAAAATAAATAAAATAACTGGTATGAATTATAAACCATTTAATTATTATGGAAGTCCTAATGCTCACAAAGTAATCATTGCGATGGGTTCAGTTTGCGAGACAATTAAAGAAGTAATTGATGATTTAAATGAAGATTTAGGGTTAATCGAAGTCCATTTATATCGACCTTTTTCTAGTAAGTATTTAAAAGAAGTAATTCCTAATACTGTCGATAAGATTGCTGTTTTAGATCGAACTAAAGAGTTTGGCAGCGAAGGACCTTTATACTTAGATGTTTGCAATGTTTTAAAAGATGAAAATATCAAAGTAGTAGGTGGTAGATACGGTTTATCAAGTAAAAATACAACACCTAGTCAAATTAAAGCTGTTTATGACATGTTAGATAATCCTATTCATAACTTTACTATTGGAATTCAAGATGATGTTACTAACTTAAGTTTAAAAGAGGAAAACTATAAACTAAATAATGGTTTAGAAATGTTGATATATGGTTATGGATCTGATGGAATGGTTAGCGCTAGTAAATCAATTATTAAATTAGTTGGTAAAAATACTGATAAATATGTTCAAGGTTATTTCCAATATGATTCTAAAAAATCAGGTGGTGTTACTAACTGTCATTTAAGATTTAGTGATAAGCCAATTAAAGCAACATATTATGTTGATAATCCATCACTAGTCGTAGTTACTAAAGATACTTATATGGATGATTTTGATGTTTTATCTAATATTAAAGAAAATGGTATATTTATTTTAAATACCGTTAAAACGGAAAGTGAAGTAAATAGTTTTTTAAGTTCTAATGTTAAACAAATAATTAAAAATAAAAATATAAAAGTTTATATTATCAATGCTTATGAATTAGCTCGTAAAGTTGGCTTAAATAATAAAATAAGTACAATTATGGAAGTTATTATTTTCTATTTATCTAATTTAGTTGATTTTGATAAGATTAAAATTGATTTAAAAGATGATGTTACTAAACGCTTTGGCTTAAAAAGTGAAAGTATTGCTGCATCTAATGTTGAAGCTATTGATTTAGCTACTACTTATTTAAAAGAAATTAAATTAGATGATAATTACAATAATGAAGAAAGACCAAAATATGTCGATGTTTATTTGGCTATGCGTAAAAGATTAGGAGATAAACTACCTGTTTCTAGTTTTAGTGAAATGCCAGATGGAACTTTTAGGTCAGGAACAAGTAGAGAAGAAAAAAGATGTATTTCTGATTTAGTTCCTAAATGGATCAGTAGTAATTGTATTAAATGCAATATGTGTTCATTTGTGTGTCCACATGGGGTAATTAGACCATATCAATTATCTGATGAAGAATATGAAAAAGCTCCTAGTTATATAAAAGAAAGATGTGTCGATAAATTTATTATTGGTATAAGTGTTAAAGATTGTACTGGATGTGGATTATGTATTAAATCTTGTTTATCAAAAGAAAAATCACTTATTTTCTCTAAATTGGTTGATGAAGAACAAGAGCAAAAGATTTTCGATTATTTATCTAAAAATATAACTTGTAAAGAGACTAATTTGAATAATATTAAAAATACACAATTTAGAGAACCTAAATTAGAATTTAGTGGGGCATGTGCCGGTTGTGGTCAAACTGCTTATATTAAATTGTTAACGCAATTATTTGGTGATAGTATGATTATCGCTAATGCGACTGGCTGTTCTTCTATTTATGGCGCTAGTGCTCCTTCAATGCCATACACGATTCCTTGGGCTAGTTCTTTATTTGAAGATAATGCTGAATATGGTTTTGGATTTTTAATGGCTGACAAACTTAATAAAGAAAAGATTGTTAAAATTATGAGTAAATATCCAGAATTTAAAGAATATATTGAAAATATTAACGATTATAATATAACTAAAAAATATTATGATACAATTGATTTTGATAAATATCCTGAATTATTACCTTATAAAGACTACATTGTAAGAAGAAATATTTGGACTATCGGTGGCGATGGTTGGGCTTATGATATTGGTTTTTCAGGTATTGATCATGTTTTAGCTAGTGGGGAAAATGTTAAAATATTGGTTTTAGATACCCAAGTTTATTCTAATACTGGTGGTCAATCTAGTAAGGCTACGCCAATTGGTAGTGTCGCTTTATTTGCCAGTGACGGTAAAAAAACTAATAAAAAAGATTTAGCTAAAATGATGATGGCTTATCCTAATGTTTATGTGGCTCAAGTATCATTATCAGCTAATCCAATGCAATTAATTAAAGCATTTAATGAAGCTAATAGTTATAATGGACCAGCTATTATTATTGCTTATGCACCTTGTATTTCTCATGGTATCATTGGTGGTATGAGTAATAGTTTAGAAATGGAAAAAGAAGCTGTTAAATGTGGATATTTTCCAATCTTTAGAAGAAATCCATTAACTAAATTTAGTCTAGATTGTAATCCTGATTTTAGTTTGTATGAAGATTTTTTAAATAAACAAACAAGATATACCGTTTTAAGCAAGATAAATAATGAAGCAGATGAATTATTAAAATTGAATAAAGAAAATGCTATTAAAACTTATGAATATTATAAAAAATTAAGTGAGGAATAATCACTTAATTTTAAGTTAAAAAATATATATTGACAATAAAATTAATTTATAGTAAAATGTATATAGATGAGGAAACCTCATATAATAAAAAAGAGATACATTTAATATTCCTTGTGTTAGATGTTTTACTCTAAATGTTTAGCTTTAAAGAAAACACCATTTCAAAACTGATTAGGCGTTTTCGTTTAAGATTAGTCTTTTTTAAGGACTATGGTTGTATAAAATACAATAGTTATAAAAATAACTACTAATTCCACATGAGGACCCTCATTTAATAAAAAGAGATACATTTAATATCCTTATGTTAGATGTTTTACTCTAAATGTTTATCTTTAAAGAAAACACCGTTTCAAAAGTTGATTCGGTGTTTTCATTTAAGATTAGTCCTTTTTAAGGACTATGATCGTATAAAATACGATAGTTATAAAAATAACTATTAATTCCATTGGAATTAATCCTTTCTATAGCTTTTTTAACCATAGAAATCACCTCCTTAAGCAATAAAATCAAAAAACTAAAAGATGATACTGCTGACGGAGTAAAACACCTAACTACTAAATATACCTCTATAGTTAATTATAAATTAATTCAAAACATATGTCAACAATAAATTAACTCATTTTAATAAAATATGACAACATTACAAAATTGTCATTAAAAATATTAGTTTTTTTTGATATAATTAATTTGGCGTGATACAATAATTAAAGAAGGTTGATATTATGGAAAGATTTAATCCTAATTTAAATGAAGGCTTATCTAGCAAACAAGTTAAATTAAGAATCGAACAAGGTTTAACTAATAAAGAGACATCTGTTCCTACTAAAACTATTCCAAGAATAATTAGGGATAACATTTTTACTTTGTTTAATTTTCTTAATTTTGGATTGGCGTTAGCTATTTTTGCTGTTGGTTCATATAAAAACTTATTATTTATGGGGATTGTTTTTTGTAATACTTTAATTAGTACTGTTCAAGAGATAAGATCAAAATTAGTTATCGATAAATTGTCCGTTATTACGTCGACTAAAGCTAAAGTAGTTAGAGATGGTAAGATTGTAACCATTGATAATGAAGATATTGTTTTAGATGATATTATTCTGTTTAAGTCTGGTAATCAGATTGTCACTGATGCAATTATTATGGAAGGTGAGGTATCAGTTAATGAATCATTTATTACTGGTGAAACAGAATTAATTATTTATAAAGAAGGCGATATGCTTAAATCAGGAAGCTTTATAGTTGTAGGAAATTGTAAGGCTAAGGTTGAACATGTATCTTTAGATAATTATACCAATGTTATTAGTAAGGATGCGAAATATGTTAAACCAATCAATTCAATTTTAATGAATTCATTAAATAAAATAATTAAAGTTATTTCTATTTTAATTATTCCTTTAGGTTTATTATTGTTTTTAAATCAATATAATTTAGATAAAAATTTAGAGTTAGCTGTAATAAATACTGTGGCTGCTTTAATTGGAATGATTCCTGAAGGATTAGTTTTGCTAACAAGTACAGTTTTAGCTGTCTCTGTTATTAGATTAGCTAGATTAAATGTTTTAGTTCAAGAATTATATTGTATCGAAATGTTAGCAAGAGTTGATACAATATGTTTAGATAAAACAGGAACTATTACTGATGGGAAAATGGAAGTAATTAAAGTTATTAATTTAAATAAAAAGTATAATCTTGAAGAAGTGATGGGGAATATCGTCAATAATTTAGAAGTTGACAATGCAACTAGTGAAGCGATTAGTAATTATTTTAAAAAATACGATAATTATGAAGTTATAAAAAAAATACCATTCTCCCCAATATATAAATATAGTGGCGTTGAATTTAAGGAAGGAAAATTTGTTTTTGGGGCTCCTGAGTTTTTAACAAAAAAAGAAATAAAAGAAGTTAAAGAAAATCAAGATAATCGAACTTTACTTATTTGCTTTAATGATGAACCAATTGGTGTCATTGTTTTGAAAGATACAATTAGAAAAAATGCTAAGAAAACTTTGGATTATTTAGCTAAAGAAGGCGTTGATATTAAAATAATATCTGGCGATAGTGTGAAAACTGTTAGTAAAATAGCTCGTGATGCGGGTTTAACTGATATTAGAAGTATCGATGTTTCATCTTTAAATAATTTAGAATTAGAAAATGCTATACTAGAAAATAATATTTTTGCAAGAGTTACACCTCTTCAAAAAAAACAAATGGTTGAAATATTACAAAAAAACAAGCATTTTGTGGCGATGACTGGTGATGGAGTTAATGACGTGTTGGCATTAAAACAAGCTGATTGTAGTATTACCATTAAAAATGCTACTGATGCTGCCCGAAATGTTAGTCAATTGATTTTATTAGATGATGATTTTGATTCGATTCCTAGCATCGTTCGTGAGGGAAGAAGAACTATTAATAACATTGAAAGAAGTGCTACTTTATTTTTAGCTAAGACAGGTTATGCTTTCTTTCTTGCGGTTATTTTTATGTTTGTTAATTTCAATTATCCTTTCCAACCAATTCAATTAACTTTAACTAACTTTTTTACTATTGGTGTTCCTTCGTTTATTTTAGCTTTAGAACCAAATAATAATCGAATTAAAGGTAATTTTTTAATTAACGTCTTTAGTAGATCTTTACCAACTTCATTAACTATTGTTTTAAATATTGTTATAATTGCAGTATTAGGTAACTTTTTCTTATTAAATGATGTACAAATATCAACTTTATGTGTTATAATGACAGGGTTTACTGGTTTCTTATTGTTATTTAAAATATGTTTTCCTTTAAATAGATTAAGATTAAGTTTAATTATTATCTTAATTTTAGGCTTTATTGGAACATTAATTGGTTTTAGAGAGTTCTTTGCTTTAACTGTTTTAAATTTAAAAATGTTTATCTTTATTTTGATTTTAGTATTTATATCGTTAACAATATTTAGTATCATGAGTATTTTAGTCGATAAATTAATTAAAAAATATCCGAGATTTTTTAACTAAGGAGGTTTTATGACTTTATTAATTACACTTTTATTTGGTATGACTATTTTTATTGGAACATTGATTATTTTAATTACCAAAGATAACAAGAAAATAGCCGAGTTATCAATAAGTATTGCTTTTAGTGTCTTATTTTTACTAATATTTTTAGAGGTTATACCACATTGTTTAGAACATTTAGATTATTTTTCGATGATATTTTATGGATTGATAGGTTTTGGGTTATTAAAGTTATTAGACTTATTTATTCCTGAACACGAACATTCCCATAAGAAAGATCATGTTTTTCACATTGGTATTATGGCTTGTGTTGCTTTAGTTGTTCATAATATTATTGAAGGAATGGTTTTATATTCAACTTTAAAAAGTAATTTTGAATTAGGAATATTATTAGGAATTGGAATTGGTTTACATAATATTCCGATGGGAATGGTTATTTCTAGCTCTTTAGAAATAGCAAATTATAGTAAAAGTAAAATATTATTAACTAGTTTTATTGTTTCCTTAGCTACTTTTGTTGGGGCTTTACTCATTAACTTAGTGGGGGAAGTTAGTGAATATATTATTGGTGTGATGTTTGCGCTAACTTTGGGTATGCTTGTTTATATCGTTTTCTTCGAATTATATCGTCATTTAAAACATCAAAGTAAAAATAATAATATAACGGGATTTATTATAGGAGCAATTATCATATGCATAAGTTTAATCTTTCACAGTCATTAAAAAATAATTATATTATTTATATTTTTATTATATCTAGTTTAATTAATAGTACTTTGTTACTTTTTACGACAACTGGATTAGGCAATATTCGTTTTATTCTTAGTGACTTAGTTATATTATTATTGATTTGTAGTTTTTCCTTTTTAGTTAAAAAAAGAAATCTTTATTTTTTAATATTTTCGATAATTTTATCTTCAATTTGTTGTATTAATTCAGTTTATTATAACAATTATAATGATTTTGCTTCTGTTTATTTGTTTGAGACGATGTTTCAAGCTTTTAAACTTCCTAGTGAAGCTGTAACAAGTGTTTTTCAAGTATCTGATTTTATCTTTATTTGGCAAATTTTATTGATGATTATTTTATATCGAATGAATAAATATGAAAAAAATGTTATTAATTTTAAAAAAAGTCTTTTAACAACATTTGCTTTATTAGTTATAATTTTATTATCTTGTAGTTCTAATGATATATACCGACTTACTCACGATTGGAATAAATCTTATGTTGTTCGTAACTTTGGAATATATAGTTATCAAGTAAATGATATTTTTACAGTTGCTAAAAAAATTATTTGTCCAAAATGTGGTAAGAGCGAAGCACAAGTTATTGTCGACGAATATTTCCGTAATAGGGAAACTTTAGAAAATGAATACACCAATATTTTTAAGGATAAAAACATTTTATTTATTCATGCGGAAAGTGTTCAACAAATGTATTTAAATAGTGAGATAAATAATCAAGTTATAACGCCTAATTTAAATAGATTAGCTAGTGAAGGTTTGTATTTTAGTAATTATTATTCACAAGAGAGTGTTGGGACTAGTAGTGATACAGAATTTACAATTACTAATTCAATTTTACCAGTTGGCACAGGTACCGTATTTATTAATTATGACTATAACAATTATCAATCGATGATTAAGTCTTTTGAAGAGATTGGTTATTATACCTTTAGTATGCATGGTAATATTTGTGAATATTGGAATAGAAGTCAAATGTATCAAGCAATTGGTTATGATCGTTTTTACTGCTATAATGATTACGATTTAAGAGATCAAATAGGAATAGGATTATCTGATAAATCTTTCTTTAGTCAGTCAGCTGATATAATAAGTGATATTCATAATAATCATGATAAGTTTTATGGTACTTTAATTATGTTAACTAATCATACCCCTTTTTATAATGATGGAAAAGTAGAATTTGATGTTGGTAATATGGAAGGTACTAAAATGGGCGATTATTTAAAATTATTACATTATGCGGATGAAGCTATCGGTGAATTTATAAATAAACTAGATAATTTAGGTGTTTTAGATGATACCGTTATTGTTATATATGGTGACCACGATGCAAAGTTTACAATCAAACAATATGAAGAATATTTAGGTAAAGATATCGATTTTTATGAATATGAACAATTAACTAAAGTTCCTTTAATTATTTGGACGAAAGATCAAGAAGTAAAAGGAGAAATTACTAAAATAATGGGGGCTTATGATGTAATGCCAACTTTAGCTAATATGTTTGATTTTGAATATAAATATGCTTTAGGTCATGATATCTTTAGTGTTGATGAAAATATTGTCGTTTTTCCAAATGGTAATTGGGTAACTGATAAAGTATATTATAATAATCAATTAAGTGACTATAAGGAATATAGCGAAGTAAGTGAAGAGTATTTAAAAGAAAATGAAACAAAAGCTAAAAAAGTAGTTGAAATTTCTAATTATTTAATTAGGTATAATTTATTTGAGGAGTGATGAATATGCATTTTGGATTGTTTAAAGTTTTCTTTATCTTTGTTGCAGTTATAGTTGGAGTGATTTTTATTCTTACTATATTAATGGTTGTTAGCCCTAAAATACGTGCTAAATTTATGAGCAAACAAATTAAAGCCACTAAATATATGATTGATGAAGTTGAAGATGATTTGACGGATATTGCTACTAAAAGAGCTAATATTAATAAAGAAGGAGTAGAAATTACAGCAAAAGCAATTAAAGATGGTCTAAATAAAAGTACTAAATATTGTAAACATTGTGGCGAGAAAATAGATGAAGACTCTAAATTTTGTAAAAAATGTGGTAAAGAGCAATAAATTATTATATTTTAATTTGATAATTAATATAATGTAATGTAGTAAATTGTAGTAAAAGTCTTGCTTAAATAAAAATATTTTGCTATAATTTACTTACACGGGTCTATAGCCAAGTTGGTAAGGCATGGGACTGCAACAACTATATTGGTGAAACATTTCACTATTAATTTAAGCTAGATTTTACAAGGGTTTATGTAATCATAAACTCTTTTATTTTGTAAAAATGTCACAAAAAGTGTCACAGATCCCATATCTTTATTTATGAAATTTATTGGTCACATTATATATACGATCAAGATCATCATCATACGTACAGGTATAATATTTTGTAGTTGTTCTTGCTTCACTATGTCCTAGTGATTCTTGTATTTCTTTAATTGAAATACCATCATGTAACAATAAAGATGCATAACTTGCTCTTAAACCATGATAAGTAACATGTTTAAATCCATGTTTATCTCTAAATCTTCTCCATCTATTCCCAATAGAATTTGGGCTAAGATAATAACCTAAATCATTTGTAAAAACCATCTCTGGTTTTTTATAATTTTTACCTAAAGTCTTTTTTAGCAAATTCTGTTCTTCCTTTAACTGAAGAAGAAGAACTGTAATTAAATCATTCATACGAACAGTTCTTTCTTTGTTACTTTTGGTTAACTTCAAATCTGTCCCTTTTGATTTACTTATTGATAAAGATTTCTTAACTCTGATTTGTTTTTTATCAAAATTAATATCTTTCCACCTAAGTCCTACAACCTCACCACGGCGTAATCCACAAAATAAGGGTATTAAAAAGGCACATTGATATTGAACAGGTAATTCGAGAATATATTCAATTACTTCATCTATATCCATATCTTCTAAAATTTCTTTTTCGTAATCTTTTCTTTTAGGTAATTCAATTTTCCTACATGGTGTCATATTAATTATATTAATATCTTCGTCAGAAGCCCAATTGAAAAAGGCGCGAACTATACTATAAACATTGTGAATAGTTGTTGAACTTAACTTTTCAAATGTACCATCATTACGTCTCATAGACTTTTTGTTTGTCAGTGTACCTATCCAATTTTGAATATCATTACGTTTCACATCACACATTTGCAAGTTACCAAGATATGGAAGAAAGTGATTTGTTAATTTTGATATCTTATCATCTATAGTAGAACCTTCGTTTTTAATCTTTACAACTTGTTCCATCCATAACTTAACACAGTCTTTAACCTTCATAGTGCTATCTATTTTGCCTTTATTTTCCAATTCCTTCAAAGCATCATCTCTTATTGCAATAGCTTCATCAATTGTGCTATTACTGATTTGCTTTGAAAAGTACAAATTTTTACCAGGAATACGGAACCTAATTCTAAAAGTTCCATTTCCTTTATCTTCTATATATTTTGTATCTAAGGTTTTAACCATAAAAAACTCCTTTCAGTATTATTTGTCACTTAAAACTAGTTTTTTAGCAACTAGTTTTCTTCTATAATTACTCGTTTATCAAGCCATTCATCAATATCTTTTATTCGATAGAAGCGATGCTTCCCAATTTTTAAATAAGGTAATTGGTTTTTAGTAGCTTCTCTTAAAGTTCCATCATTAAAACATGGGTATATCTCACACACTTCTTGTGGTGTTAATAAATCCATATTATTTTTAACAAGTAGTTTAGGAGAGTTTTTTAATAGTTCTCCTAACATACCCACTAAATCATCATTGTTTAACTCTTTACTTTTCATATATACTCCTTTATCTCTGACCTAAACTAATACTTTTCTAATTTATCTAATACAGATTTCAATATATCTGAATCATAAATCTGGGATTTCAAATGTTCTCTATTATATGTTCGCATTTTTTCAATTTGCTTAAAAACTTTATCTAAAGATATTTCTTTATTTTTTATAAAGAATTTGATATCTTCTTTTTTTAGCATCTCTAATATTTCAAAAATAGTAGATTGTTTAGTACCTAAATTGTAAATATTTAGGACATATAAACTATCACCATTACTTATTTTCTCAAGAACTTTATATAGAAAAGGTCTTTCTTTACCGCAATGATCATAATATACCTTAATATTAGGTATCGTTTTCATTTTTTCATAGTAATATCCTAAAGCACCTTTTGAAGGTACTTGAAAATTTTCAAGCTTAAAATATCCATATTTCATATTTCATATATTTCCTTATTTCTACTAACATCAACATGCCTTAATGTGTCCAATATAGGATTTAATATTTTAAAAGCATGTTCATCAGATTTTATGGCTCCATCACCATCTATTAATTTTCATCTTCTATTACTTTAGAAATTTTACTAAGACTAAATTCTTTATTGTTTATAAAGAATTTAATGTTAGCATATTTAAATGCCATTAAAATAGCAAATATATTTTTTATATTATTACCTAAATCATCAATACTTGTAACATAAACACTATCTCCAGTACGTAAATCACAAATTAGGTCTTTTATGGCTCTGTTATAACTGCCACAATAATCACAATATAAATAATTAATATCTGGAATAGTCATCAGTTGACTATTTTTTAACTCTTCCTTTGTAACTATTTTCTTATTTAATTTTAAATAACCTCTTTTCATATAATTTCTCCTTCTAAATCATCTTTAAAAATAGGGGCCTTATCATATTTATCAAAATTAACAAATTGATAAGTGCGAAAATGATATTCAATACTATCATAAGTGATGGTCAAATCTATTTCTCTACCATTTACAAAAACTCTTACATTTCTATCTTTTAATGTCTCTAAGTTATCTAAGACATCACTTACAAGATACCCTAAATCATTTAATCTATAAATGTATAAAGAGTGAAACTCACCAATCCTACTTAATAATTGCAATAAATTTTCATCTTTTGTACCATAGTCACAATGAATGTCCCACACTTGCCATTGGTCATAACAGTGATTAAGTTCATGCTCAGGAATTCCATTTTTTCTAATCTTAAAATATCCATGTTTGTAAGTATTATAAGAATAACAATTACATATCATTATATTTCCTCCTCCATATCTATAAATATTACTTTATCATCTGTAATTAAACTTTCTAAAATATCAGACTGCATCAATCCCTTATTTTCTAATTCTTTAACAAAATTCATAATACCTTGTGCTTTAATTTCTTCATTATCATAAAGCATCGAATAATATGAACCATTTTTTCTAATAATGTCTTTTTCAATTAACTCATAGATGTAATTCCATCTACTTGCTAACCCAACTCCATAATTCAGAAAAGCAGGCACTGTAATACCAGATTTTGATTTATTACTTTTAAAAATTTCAAAGACTAATGGTATTCCAGTAGCTACATCTTTTGTTAGATCATGAAATGCTTTTTCTTTGTATGAAGAAGCTTTATCTATTTTTATTATAATGTCAGTATTATAGACACTATTATTTGCTCCATAGCCTCTCTTTTTAGAGCCACTAACCATATTTAGTTCATTTCTATATTGATTAATAAATATAAAACACAACTTTCTATCACCAGCAAGAGCTTTATATTTATCCATAAATTTGGTAAGTGGAACACTATTATAGCTTGTATTATTAGTTGTAATAGATATCTTTTTACCATCAATACTAGTAAAACAACTATTAATTAAAACAGCTATAGAATCAATAATTACAAAATTTATTTCACCAGTAGAAATAAATTTATCTAAAACATCTTCTACCACAGAAAATTCTGATTCTTTAACTAAGATGAAATTACTATTCAAGTAAGATTTTACATTTGTTGTCTCTAATATTTCATTAGATACTGATCTTTCAGCATCTATATATAGGACTTTAAAGCCCTTATTACATAAAGCATCGGCTATACCTAATGCCATAGTTGTTTTACCCACGCCAGAATCAGCTACAAACTGAATAAATGAACCTAGTTCAAATCCACCTTCAAGTAGTTTATCAATAGGATATATATCACTTTTGATAACTTCATTACTTTTTGTATAATCAGGGAGTGAACTAATAAGTTCACTCAATGACTCTTTTTTATAATTCTTCAACATTGTAATACTCCATTTCATTTTCTTTTGCACTATTAATTGATTCTCTAACATTATTTTCATCTAATTCATGCACTCTAGCTCTCGCAATTAGATTCTCATTTACATCAAGATCTCGACACACAAGTTTTTCTCTATCTACACAAAAAGTAGGAAATTTTAAATCTAAATAAGAATCCTTATCCATTTCAAGTGTAAATAACTGCTCGAAGTTATAAACAACTACCAAATCATATGGAATAAAGAAATTTGGAACGTTTTTATTCTCTTGAAGGTATTCAATATCTGTCATCATATCTGAAATTTTACTAGTTGACCAATTGTATAGTCCAGAACGATTAAAATCTACATAACTTGCTGCCACATACCAGTTAGTTTCGTCATGAATATAGTTTTCAATTGCTTTAGCATATACAGATAAACAATAATTGCTATCCGTACCATTAGTGCGAATATATATCGCAACATTAAGTGGTAAGTTTTTTAAATTCTTACCGTCAAATTCTAAGTTATAAGTCATAATTTCTTCTCCTATTTCTATACTTAGCAAAGGATTTTGGCGCCTTATTGGCCTTTGCTGACAATAGAATACCAAAATCACTATTGACAGACTTATGTTTTGGCGTTACAATATCGTTACAAACAAAAAAATTTCAAAAAAAAGAAGGTGCTAAACCCCCTATGAAATCAGCCGTTTTAATAAAAAGTTTAAAAAAATTTAAAAAATTTAATTCGAGTGTAGAATTTAATAATATTTTACTAACTGGGTATAATCCATTGAATACAATTGATAAAAAAATAAATAGTCATAATTTAGTAAAAAAAACTTGTACACTTGGGAAAAAAATATATAAAATAATCAAGGAAATAGAACTAGACAAGAATGGTAATGTCGATTTATTATTTGAGATAGTAAATCCAGAAGATAATATTAGTAATAAAGAAATTATTCAAAAACACATTAAAAACTTCAAAAATATTAAATCTAAAAATCATACTCATTACAATTTAATATTTAACTTTTACAAAAAGTGTTATGAATTATTAAAACAAAGTAATATTTCTGAAAGTATATCTGTTGATATGTTGCCATTGGTTATTAGTAATAACATCGGCTTAGCAACCAAAAACTATTACGAAGGATATGAATTTGATTTAAAAATATTAAAAAAACTTAAAGAACAATATGACAATTTTTTCACCATAGTAGAAAACAATTTGGACAAAATAGATTTGGAGTCACTCATAAAAGAAATTAAATATATTCCTATTAATATAGAAAATTTTTACGAGAACATTTATATTAATGGGGATGGTATTAATAATAAATATGCAATAGAAATATTCAATGCAATTACAGAATGGTGTATGGAATTTGGTATGCCATTTTGGACTGAACGAACAGAGTTATCTAAATATACTAAAGATTTGTTTATATCTAATGGTGAAATTTATGACAAATGGATAAATGAATCAGATATAAATAGTCCTAATGGTACAGATTCTTCATATACGTGGCAAGAACTTGCAAATAATAGCGTTCCTATAAATGGATTAATAACTATTAGCATTATAATGTATCTATTCTATAGTATATGGGAAGAATATCATAGCATAAAAAAACTTAGTAAGGAAAAAGAAGAAGAATTAGTTTTTCTAAAATCAATAATTGGTTCAGATTCTGATGATCCTATAGATTTACTTGAAAAAGCAGATGTATATCATAATTACATATTAAATAATTTCAATTGTATTGGGGCATTAAAATTGAATATTAATGAGAAAAAAGTTAAAACAACCCAAAATGGATACTATATTTTTTATAATGTCAAACAATATGAAAGTTCAGCAATTGCTGCTTGGGATGTATTTTATCATGACTATTTGGGAAATTCAGAAATAAATAATCCTTTACCTTACTGTAATATCTGTCAGAAAGAAATATCTAAAAATGAACACTATATTAAAACCGGTGACTGTTTATGTAATAGTTGTTACAAAAAAAGAGAAAAAGTATTAGGTAAAAATAGAACAAACAAATTCAGAAAAAACAACAACTAAAAAGGTAACTGAAAAAGAAACTATAAAATATAGTTCAACAAAACAAAATGAAGCTAATATGAAAAAAGGCTCAACATCAGTTGTACAAGCGGGTTCTAATGGTACTAAAGAAATAACATATGAAGTAACTTATGATTCTAATGGAAAAGAATTGAGTCGTAAAAAAATATCAGAAAAAACAACAAAAGAACCTGTTGATGAAATTGTGAAAGTTGGTACTAGTGATTTCAATATAAATTCAGATAAAATTACAGGTAATTTAATGGGATTTATGTGTACTGAGGCAGACTCATTAACTAATCCAGATGGTGCTAAAGCGTGTGATGACAGTAAATCACTTAAAAGTTTTAATGCAACACTAATTAATGATGTAGCATATCTTTATATGGTTAATAATGCTACTATAACACCAATTAAGATAAATGAATATAGCGGAATGACTTATAGTGGCACATATCAAGGTTCATTACACTATTTTGATACTCGTGGTGGAGATGGTGCTCAAGAACCACTTACTATGGAAGATTGTAATAGATACGGTTTAAGTTGTGGTGCTTGGTAATAAAATGTAAGGAGATATTAAATATCTTCTTTTTTTGTGGTATAATATATTTATCGGAGGCGTTAATATGGGTTATAAGAAAAAAGAAATTATAAATAAACTGAGTTCAATAAATAAATTAGAAGATTTGTATATTGAAAAAATGATTAATTATACAGGTAAAACAAATGATACTAAAGAAAAGTATACAGAGGTTATAGCAAAAGAAATTTTAGATAATCTTGATAAATTTAATTTTAAAAATATAAATGTAATAAATAGAAATAAAGGATATAATGTAGGTACACATAATGGAAAATATAATGAGGAAAGCCCTAGACGTGAAGAAATAATTGCGATGAAATTATTTAATACTACACATAATGGGTTAGGAAAATTTATTGATTACCAAATACCTTTAAAAGATAAGAAAAATACAAAAGCGGGTAAAATAGATTTAATATCATATAATGAAGAAGAAAATATATTATATTTAATTGAATTAAAAAATGATTCAAGTAAAGAAACCTTATTAAGATGTGTATTAGAAATAATGACATATATCAATCAAGTGGATAAAAAAAAATTATTATTGGATTATAATATGGAATCTACTATTAAAATTAAACCAGCAATATTGATTTTTAAAGGTACTAGACCACATAAAGATATTTCTGATGAATACGTAACAAAATTAATCCAAAAATTTGATATAGCGTTATATATAGCAGATATTGATGAAAATTTTAATATTAAAAGTGTCTAATTATGAATAAAACTAAAAAGAATGTAGCAATAGTAGGTTTTGAAAATGAAGAAAGAAAATGTGTTAGTTATCCATGTATAGAAAATAGTGTAGTTCACTATTGTGATACTATATCAGAAGCAATTAAATATCAAGGATACATGATAATTATCAATAATTCTAAAAATATTGATTTAGTATCTTTTGATAAGAAATATAGAAAATCATTAAACAAATATGAAAGAATATTAATTTATAATGAAAAATATAATTGGACATATGATAAATGGTCTAGATTTGAAAAAGTAAATAGAGGTATTTTTGATGATTATTCATATCAGCTTGGTGAAGAATGGGATAAATATAAACTTGATAAAGAAAATGAGATAAGTAAAAAATATAATATTACTAAACAAAATCAATTAGAAAGTTTATATAATTATTTAAAAGATTATAAAATAGTTAAAACTTCTAAGATAGCTAGTGATTTAAATCTAAATGAAAGAACTATTCAAAGATATATGCAAGATATAAATAATATTTATCATAATGTAGGATATGATTATTCAAATAATGAGTGGTATTTTGTTTGGTAGTTGAAAATAAGTAAACACATATAAATACAGAGAATTAACTCTGTATTTTTTGTCGTTTAAAATATCTTAATTTTTTATATGATATGCTTTTATCAGAAATGAGGAAAGTATATGAAAAAAATAGAAATGCATTGTAAAACAAAATATAGTATTGATAAAGATTCAACTATAGATATTGAATCAGTACTATGGAATGTTAAAGAAAATAAAGAAAGAGGAATTGTTTTTGTTGATAAGGATTCAATAGTAGCATTTCCTAAAATAGAAAAAGTATATAAGAAACTTTGTGAAAAGGATGAAACTTTTAAACAATTTAAAATAGGATATGGGGTACAGTTAACTTCAATAATTGATAATAAAGAATATGAAGTAATTGTTTTAATAAAGAATAATGATGGATTAAAACAGTTATATAAAATCATGTCAGAATATTTAAATAAATATGAAAAAAAGATTCCTATAAATGAGTTAACTAGCATAGACAATTTTTTAATAGGATTAATATTAAATGATGAAAGTATAAAATTAGATTTATCTATATTTGATTATTTAGAAGTAAATAGTTATATGGATATATCTAATTTAAAAGATAAAGAAAAAATAGTTTATTCAAATATACCTAATGCTTTATTTGAAGGAGAATTAAAAGCTAAGGAGGTATTGTATGTTCATCAAAAGATAGATAAAAATCCTCTTTGTAGACTGTATAAAGATACAGAGGATACACTAAAGGAATTTAATGATAAAGAAATAGTTATTACTAATTCAAATATGCTTTTTGACAATTTAGATAATATAATTATTAATGATGATAAGTTTTATGTAACTCATGTAGATAATTTCTATGAATTTGAAAATTTAGTTAGAAATACTTTTAAGAAAAAATATAAAAATCCATCTCAAACTACAATTAATAGATTAAATGAAGAATTGAATTTAATAAAAGATTTGGATTATACATATGTCTATATTTTATTAATGATGATAACAAAGCATTGTAAAAAGGAGAATGAATATTACCAATTAGATGGTTATATTAATAATTCTTTAGTAGCGTATATTTTAGAACTTACAGAGATAGAACCTTTTAATCTACCTTATGAATTATTTTTTAGTGAAATACCTAAAATAGAATTTATTGTATCTCCAGAATTTTATAATAAAAAATTAGTTAAATATATAATGGGAAAATTTGAAAAGGAATTAATAAGATGTAATTATCAATTTAAACTAAAAGATAAATCTACTAGAAGAGTTATTAAACATTATGAAATAAAAAAGAAACAAGAATTAGATTCATCTACAAAAGATTATATTTGTAATGTTTTAGAAGATATCCCACTATATAAAGAGAGTAGATCACATTTGGTTTACTTGATTCCAAAGGGAAAAGATATTTTTGATTTTACACCTTATGAAAAAGGAACTACATTTTCTAATGATAAATTAAAAGGAACACATTTTGATTATCATGATTTAAGAAATAATTTTATTAGTATCCAATTTATATTAAATGAAGATGTTAAAAATATAACTAATTTAATTAATAAAACAAATTTAAAAATAAAATTCTGTAATGATAAAAGAGTATTCAATTTATTTAGAAACACAGAAGAATTTGGATGTAAATTTAATATACTAGATAAATCAACTGGAACATTAAATATAAGATATTTTGGAGATGTTGAGTTAGAAAATAAACTTATGAATATTTCAAATATATGGATTCATGATTTAGAGAAAATTTTAATGGATATAAACCATGGAATTATAAAAGATGATTTATATAATAATTTAAAGATGAGAAATCTTGATGACGTGGCAATCTTCAATGTAATAAACTCTTTAAAAGATAATGATAGATTATTAGTACCAAAAGCATTTATTTTAAATAAAATTAGAATAGCGTACATGCAAATGTATTATAAATTATATCATCCAAAAGAATACTATAATGAAATGTTATCTAATATAGATTACAACTTTATATACGATGGAGTATATAGTTATTCATTTGATAATATTAAGAAAAGATATTTTGAGTTGAAAGAAACAAATAAACTAGATTTAGGTTTGCAAGAATATGAAGAATTTAAATTATTAGAAATATTAATAGAAATGTATGAAAGAAATATTAAATATTCTATTATAGACAGAAAGATAATTATTGATTAAAATGATATAGGAGAAAAGGATAATGAAAAAAGAATATGTATTTTTAGATTTAACAAATTATAAGAAAACAAAATGTATAGAATGTGTAAAAGTAAATAATGAATGTAAAATAAGCATATTGAAATATGAATATAAAAAAGAAACTATAAATGAGTTAATTGGTTTTATAGATAGAACTACTGTGATAGGTTATGATTTATCAAGTGTTTTAGTAGAGTTATTAACTGATATGTATGAATCAAAAATTTATGATTGTGTTTTTCATTACTATGATATGAAATGTTATAATAAAAATAATACTAACTATCGTGTATTTAGAGGACTTAATTATAAACTATATTTATTAGATAATGGGTATTATGTTTATGATAAAGGAGATGAAAAATTAGCAAGTTATTATATACAAAAAAAAGAATTAGAAAAGAATTGTGATTATACGGAAGAAGAATATTTATATTTAAAAAATAATGGAGCTAATTTTATAACTAATATTTTTCATATATCGGATAGTACAATAAAATATACTAATGAATATACAATTTATAGTGATAATAAATTAAGAGATTATAGATATATGATTGATAAAATGAAAGATGCATTAGAGTTTATAAAAAATCATCCTAATTTAAATATAAAAATGGTTTGTATTGGTACTTTAGAAGAATTAAAAGAAAATTATAAAGTGTTAGGTGAAGAAGATTTAGAAATAATTTTAAATTTAATTGTTAAAGAAAAAGAATTGTGGAGCAATTGGTGATATAATAAAAGTAGGTGGTATATTTTGGAAATAAGAATAATAAAAGGAACAAATCAAATAGGTGGATGTATAACAGAAATAACAAGTAAAAATGCAAAAATTTTAATTGATTTCGGAAATGATTTAGAAGATACTAAAGAATCATTTGAATTAGATGGTTTAACATATGGTAAATCAAAATATAATGCTGTATTTATAACTCATTCACATATAGACCATATAGGGCTTATAGAAAAAATAAACGAAGATATTCCTGTATATGTTGAAGAAAGTTCTTTGAAAATTTATAATATAACATGCGATTTTTGTGGGGAAGATAAGCTAACCAAAAAAATAAATACATTTAAAATATATGATACTATTGAAATAAATAATATTAAAGTAACGCCATATAGAGTAGACCATTCATCTTATAATTCTTGTATGTTTGTAATAGAATGTGAAGATAAAAAAATTCTACATACAGGAGACTTTAGATTACATGGAAGAAAAAAAGAAGAGACATTAAATAATTTGAAGAGAATAGGTAAGGTAGATATATTAATAACTGAAGGTACATCTTTAAGTAGAAATATCTTAGAATATGAGACTGAAGAAAGATTAGAAAAAGAAGCTTTAGAATATATGAAAAAATATGACCAAGTATTTATAATGCATTCTTCAACCAATATTGATAGAACAATATCTTTTACAAAATCAGCTTTAAAAACAGGTAAGAACTATATTTTAGACTTATTTACTTATTCTTTGAGTAAAGTAGTAAACATGAATATAAAGGTAGATTATAAAAGAATATTTGTATGGAAACCTTTAAGATATTATTTAAAAGATGATAAATTTAAAAGTGAATATATGGATTTTGATACTAGTTCATTCTTTGGAAAAAAATATGCTATGAATGTAAAAGTATCAATGTTAGAAGATATAAAGAAACTAAAAGAGAAAGGTTTAATAACAAATGCTTGCTTAATATATTCAATGTGGGATGGTTATATAGAAAAAGAAGAAAAATTAAGAAATTTTATTGATGAAATAAAAAATATGGGTATAGAATTTAAAAAGCTTCATACTTCAGGACATACAGATATAAATTCTATGATAAAACTAAATAAAATAGTTAGTCCAGATAAAACAATTATTATTCATACAGAAAATAGGAAAAAAGGGAAGAATGTTTTTAATGGTATTGTAGATTTAAATGATAATGAAATTTTTAAATTGTAGGAGGAAAATATATGGAAGAAAAAAGTTTAAAAGAATTAATTGAATCAAAAGATAATATTTCTGAACAATTAAGAGTATTAAGAAAGTACAGAAATAGAGAAGATGTAAGAGAATATGTTGATAATTTATTAAAAAATCAATATGTAACAGATTATGTAAGATACATGATAGATAAATATTATTTTGGAAATAAGGAAGCAATTAAAGCAGAAAAAAATTGTGTAGAGAAGATGTTTAAAGTTGTTTTAAGGTATGATATTAAATAAAAGGAAGTATTGAGTAATTGTAAAGTCCATGAAAAATGGGCTTTTTGTGGTATAATATAACTGATAGATAAACAATGATTTATAGAGTTGGAGGTATTTATATGATTTTAGGAATTGGTTTAGCTATTCTTGTTGTGGGAGCAATTATATATGCAATTATTGAAGGAAAGCAAAATAAAGGTTTAGAACCTATAATTCAATTTTTAAGTGAGAAAGGTATTGTTTATGAAAAAACTATAGATGAAAAATCTTTAGAAACTATCTATAAATTAACAGATAGTGGTAATAAAAAAATAGAAGAGTTATATAAACTTAATACATCTGAACGAGAATATAATTTAAATAATTTAATAAATGATTTAAATAAAATGGAAATAAAAAATAACAAATTTTATAAAAGAATACTTCACGATATATGTAATTACAATGATAGTAATAATTTTAGAAATTTTTTTGAGGTAATGAAAATTGAATTGGTTGAAACTTATGATGAAACAGAAAATTATTATACATTTTCTTTTAGTGAAAAAGGTAAAAATGATTTTATAGATATATTAGTTAAAGATTTAAAAGAAAATAAAGATAATAATAGTGAAGATATAGTAAGTGTGTTTTATAAACAACTTAAAGGTAATATGTATTTATACCCACTTGAAGATACCATAAAAGAGATAAAAGAAATAGCGAGAATTATTGTATTTAAAGATAACAATAGTAAATTTATTAATGATGGAATTGAATATGAAACATATATTTTATCATCAGTTGAAGATTATTTTGCTTGTATTGATACAAGAAAATGGAAAATGGTACATTTAATAAAAATTGAAGATATAGATGAAATTATAATTGATACTAAAATTAAACCTGCTCCTACTTATAAAATGAAATTATTACAAGAGCCATTAAAACCAAATACTTTTTTTGTGAATAATGCAACAGGAAATACATATAACGAAAGAGCCATAAGAAACGATTATAAAGCATCACTTGCAAAATATGAAGCAGAACTATTACATGTTAAGCAACACAATGATGAAGAAAGAAGAAGATATAATGAATCTTTAAATAAAACAATAGAATATGATGTAATAATAGTTTCTACAAAAAAAGAAGATATTGAATTTCCTATTGAAACAAAAAGAATATTCAAAAAAATATTAAAAGATAAAGTTGAATTTTAATCAACAAATTACAATTTATCATTCAAAAAGCCACTAATCAAATCCGATTAGTGGCTTTACATTACCAATATATTAATTTTCTTTTAAAACTTTAAGATACCTATAACCAGTATTGCGACTAATAACACATAACCTACAAAACTCAGTGAAATTAATCCTGTGCTCAATATATTCTATATAATACTTAGCAACATCTGGGTTCTTATTATAAATTCGCTCCCTCGTAAGCTTTGGTTGCCCACCAATACGACCTTCTTCACGTGCTGCATCAACACCTTCTTTCACTGCCTCAACGATCATTAATCGATTTATCTCATTAATCATCCCCAACATCATAAGCTGTCCTTGTGTGAGTATTGATAAGGAACCTGTACAATCTAAAACAAAATCTCCCATAACTAGTTTTAACTTCTTAGATTTTGCAAAATCTAATATTTCTAATAATTGTTGCAAACTTCTTGTTAATCTTGAAGCTTCAATAACATA
>CALVVR010000009.1 GCA_944363915.1 uncultured Bacilli bacterium
CATCCTCCTAGATTAATTATACCAAATTTTGTATTTTTTAACTTATCTAGTCTTTATTATAAGAGTCTTTCTTTAAAAATAAAAAGCTATTAATATTTAGGAGTATATAAAATACGGTACCATCCTAAACAAATAGCTTTGTTTCTTAATTGAGATAACGGTTTTACCCGGAAATGTTTACATTTCACTAAAGAAGTAGATTTCATAGATATTTATCATTAGTTTCCATCAGCCACTAACTTTCTATTAATAAATCTTCTATTACTTAGTTTCTTTTTCGCTTTATGTGTCTAATTTTATCATTTTATTCTTTAAATGTCAATTATTATGTTGGTTAAATATTAATTGCCATTTTGAGCGATATATTAATATAAAATTTATAAAATGTTAAACTTGGGGTTCCATATGAATATAAACATATTTTATTTTTTCATCCTTTTTCTTTAGATTATCTTCTAGATCATCAATAATATCGTGTGCTTCTTTCAACAAAATATGATCTTTCATTATAATATTAGCTAACAGTTTATAATATGGTCCATATCTTAAAATATGAAGTTCTCTAACAGAGATTATACCATCAAAAGATAAAATCATTTTTTTGATTTCATCAAGATATTGTTTGTCAACAATTTGTTCTTCTAATAACATACTTATATTATCCATTAAAACACGATATCCAGTATAAATAATTAAAATAGCTATTATTATCGTCCCGACTAAATCAGCATATTTAAAAAATGGAATAGTTTTTGAAAATTGCATTAAAATAATTGATATTAAAACAAAAATTGAACTATAAACATCAGTACGACTTTCTTTCCCAGATGCAATTAAAATACTGTTACCATAAGCTATTCCTTTTTTATAAATATAACTAGATACAATAAATTTGGAAACTATTGTAAAAATACTAACAAAAACAACTAATAAACTTGGAATGGTTATTTCTTTATTAAATACTTCATTAATAAGACCTAATCCCAGAATAATTATAATAACACCAATAACCATACTAGTAATATATTCAGTTTTCCCATGCCCAAATGGGTGTTCTTGATCTGCTGGTTTTAGCGCTAATTTATTACCTAAAATAGCTATTATATCGGTTGATAAATCGCTAAAAGAATGTATTCCATCAGCAATTAATGCACTACTTTTACCAATAATTCCAAAAATTAATTTTATTGTAGATAAAAAGATATTGGTTATTGAACTAACCAATAATACTTTTGTAATTTTATTCATTTTCTATCACCTTATTTTGCTTCATACCAATTATTACCATATTCAATATCAATTTTCAAAGGAACCTTTAGTTTGCATATATTTTCCATTACATCTTTCATGATTGTAGTTATTATCTCTTGTTCTTCTTTTAAGCAATCAAAAACTAACTCATCATGAACTTGAATAATCATTTTTGATTTTAAATGACTTTCTTTTATTTTTTTATGTATTTCTACCATTGCTTTTTTTATTATATCTGCACTAGTTCCTTGAATTGGTGTATTCAAGGCCATTCTTTCACCTGATTGCCTAATCATATAATTAGTGTTTTTTAATTCATCAATCTTTCTTTTCCGATTAAATAATGTTTTAGCATATCCACATTCATACGCTTGTTTAATCGCATTATCCATATACTCTTTAATTCCAGGATATGTTTTTAAATACTCATCAATAAAATTTTTAGCATCTTTATTAGAAATATTTAAGTTTTCTGATAGGCCAAAGCTACTTATGCCATAAATTATTCCAAAATTAACAGCTTTAGCAATTCTTCGCATTTCTTTAGTAACTAAACTTTGATCAACTTTAAAGATATCACTAGCTGTTTTACTGTGGATATCTAAATCATTTTTAAAAGCGTCAATTAATGTTTCTACATTGGCTATATGCGCTAAAATGCGAAGTTCGATTTGTGAATAATCACCACTTATAATAATTGAATCTTTAGATGGAACAAAAGCTTTTCTAATCAATCTGCCATATTCAGTTCTAACAGGAATATTTTGTAAATTTGGTTCAATACTAGATAATCTACCAGTTCTTGTTAAAGTTTGGGTATAAATAGTATGGATTTTCCCATCTTCCATAACAGCATTGATTAAACCTTCGATATAAGTGGTATATAATTTAGTTAGCATACGATATTCAATAATTAAATCTATGATTGGATGTTTTCCACTTAATTTATTTAAGACATCAATTGCCGTGGAATAACCTGTTTTCCCTTTTTTACCATGAGGTAAATTTAACTTTTCAAATAGTACTTCACCTAATTGATTAGGCGATGATATATTAAATTCACAACCAGCTTGGTTATAAATATCTTTACTTAATAATTCTAATTTTATTTTTATATCTTCGCCCATCTCTTTTAAAATATTTTTATCGACATAAACACCATCATATTCCATATCACCTAAAACATAGACCAAAGGCATTTCAATATCATGATAAAGTTCTAATAATTCTTCTTCTTTTATTTTATTTAAAGTTTCTTCTTTTTTTTCATAAATAAATTTAGCTTTACTAACAACAATATTAGCTACATCTAAAGGTATAGTTTTATTAGATTTACCAAATGAAGTTTCATAAAAAGGAATATTATAATTAAACTGATTAGCTAAATAAGCTATATCTTCTTTAGTATTATATTCTAACAAAGAAGCTGCAATCATTAAATCATCATTTACATTATCTAAATTTAAATTATGCCACTTTAAAGCAACGTAAGCTTTTTTTAAATCATAGCTAGTAATATTAATATTTTTTAAAAAATCTAAATTAGTTAATTTTTCAAAGGGAATGTAATAGGCAATATCATTATTATATAAACCAAGGCCAATAATTGGAGATGTGTGATAATTAGTACCTAATATTTCTAAATATAAGGCACATTCTTTATCTATTTTTATTTTATTGATATCTTCAATTATTGTGACATTTAATTTTTCTTCTTTTTTTGTTTCTTTTTTTAAAAATGAGAAAAATTCTAATTCTTCATAAATATCGTTTAATTTATCGGTTTTACCTAAATATTTTAAATCTTCAATTTTAAAATCTAGTGGCACTTTTTTATAAATAGTGGCTATTTCATAACTCATATAAGCATTTTCTTTATCAGCCAATAATTTTTCTTTAGTTTTTCCTGTTATTTTGTCGATATTTTCATAGATTCCATCTAAGGTTTTATATTCTTGTAATAGTTTTAAAGCTGTTTTTTCGCCTATTCCTTTAACACCTGGTATATTATCTGAACTATCACCCATCAATGCTTTTAAATCAATAATATTAATAGGTTTTATTCCATATTCTTCTATAAAAGTTTTTTCATTATAACGAATATATTCTTTTTGTTTTAATAACTTTATATCAATATCATGACTAATTAACTGTAATAAATCTCTATCACTACTAATAATTGTTCCAATAAAATTAGGATCTTCATTACAATACTCAGCAAATGTTCCTATAATATCATCTGCTTCATAATTATCTATTTCAAAATACTTAATTCCCATTGCATTTAATAATTCTTTAGCTTTAGGAAATTGTATTTTTAATTCGTTAGGCGTTTCAATTCTTCCTTGTTTGTAAAAATCATATTTATCATGTCTAAATGTTTTTCCTTTATCAAATGCCACCATTATATATGTTGGCTTTTCTTCTTCGATAATTTTATTCATCATATTAGTAAATCCATATAAAGCATTAGTAGGAAAACCCTTACTATTTTTCATTAAGTTGCCATTATAAGCAGTGGCATAATAGCTTCTAAATAATAGATTATTGCCATCAACTAAGATTATTTTTTCCATGTTAATCACCTTCAATTATTATATCATAGATAAATTATAAAATTAAAATAATATTGCTTATCTTTCTTTTTTACACAAAATGTGATATATTATTAATGACTAATATTGAGATAGGTCTAGGGAGGAGTACGTATGAAAAAGCTATTATTAATTATGTTATGTTGTCTTTGCTTATCAGGATGCACATCTAATAATAATGAAACACCAGATAATAATCAAACAAATGGAAATGAAAATAATAATTCAACAACTAATAATAATGAAAGCACTGATTATTCTATAAATAAAGCTTTTATATTTGATGATTTAGAAATTACAATTAGTGATGACTATAGTTTTGATACAATCGATAATATGTTTTCTGAATATGATAATCAAGTTGTAATTAAAGTTCCTGTAACCGTTAAGAATTTAAAAGATGAAACTCATAGTCTAAATATGTTTTATTACAGTTTTTTTGGCTCTCAAGGTACTGAATTAAATACTGTAGCTTCATATTTTGATGATTCAATCGATTTTGCTGGTGATTTAAGGAAAGATGCATCATACACAAAATATTTCTACATATTATATGATGGCGATGGAACATATACTATCGAATTTGATGACTGGACTGACAAAATATCAATCGACATAGAAGTAACTAGACAATAAAAGCAGAATTAATTCTGCTTTTTATTATATAAGAAAGTCCTTATAAAATAAGGACTAATAATCAACTTGGTGGAGAATAGGGGATTCGAACCCCTGACCCTCTGCGTGCAAGGCAGATGCTCTAGCCAGCTGAGCTAATTCCCCAAGTACCCATATAATATAACATATTATTATATGAGTTGTCAATAATTTTTTTGAATATTTCTAACTATTTTTTTGACAAAATTAATATATTTTAGCACCATTTTCTACTTTTTCATCTAAATTTAATAAAACAACTCCACCTTCAGTATCAGCACCTAAAACTCTTACTTCACTTTTAACTTGTGATATTTTAATTGGTTCGAAATTAATAACTGCTATAACTTGTTTGCCTATTAAATCTTCTGGTTGATATAAATCAGTTATTTGTGCTGAAGAATTTTTCACACCAAATTCTCCAAAATCTATTTTTAATTTATAAGCAGGACTTCTTGCACCTTTATTAATACTTGCATCAACTATTGTCCCTACTCTAATATCTATTTTATTAAAATCTTCTAAAGTTATCATAAATCCTCCTTTATTCACAAAATCCATTTAAATCACTAAAATAAGCTTCTATTTTTTCAGAACTTGAATTTAAATCAGAAAAATCAATTAAATTTTTAATATCTTTTTGTATTTCTTCATCACAATTTGAACAATTAAAATAACCATCATTTGCTATTGATATCATATAGTCTTTATCGGATACTGAACAATTTAATGTCAATTCAGTAGATGTTTCTTCTTTAGTAGTATCTCTTAAAGTAGTAAAAAGAACAACTGCAACAATCATAAATATACAATATATTATAAATAATATACCAATAAATTTTAATATTGTAATAATAATTCCCGCTAATTTTTCAACATTACTTACTTTAGTTACTAGTGTTTTTTCAATATCATTATCAACTAATTCGTCTAAACTTATTTGAAATATTTCTGATAAAATTTTAGCTTGTTTTATATCAGGAGCTGTTTCATTAAGTTCCCACTTTGATATAGTTTGCCTTGTAACATTTAACTTTTCCGCTAATTGTTCTTGTGATAATCCAATTTTTTTTCTTAATTCAAATATTTTTTTACCTAAATCCATAATTATCTCTCCTTTAAAAAAAGTATACATATTTAAATAAAAAAAGTCGAGCAAAATTAATTGGAAAATTCGCAATTTTTCTTAACATTATAATATTTTACTTGGTCTCAATCAAGGTATCAGTCAACTCAATATAATTTTGTGAAGTTACTATCGACTTTCCTAATTCATTTTCAATTTCCGACCTTGCTTTATTTAATACATTACCAGCTTTAGTAATATCTTTTTTTAATTGTTTAACTCCTTGACTATTATTATTTTTATGAAATTCAACTGCTGTAGCCTCACCTAGATTAGTTAAAGCTAATTCAATATTAGTCATTGAATCTCTTAAATTTTGACTTTCATGTAATCCTTTGATACTTTTATATTCTTTAGCATCTATTCCAAAACCGGTTTTATAAATTTCATTAGTTAAAATAGCATAATCTCTTCCTACTTTTGCTCCTCTTTCTTTCCATTCATCAGTTAAATTATGCCTTGTTATAATACCTCTTTCTCTTTGCTCAATCCAAGATTTAGAATAACCTTTTTTTTCATAAATTTGTTTCATTCTATCCATAGCAAGTTCAGGATTATTAATTTCTTCAATTCTTTCACTACCAACTTTAGCTAACCATCTTTTAAATGGTTCTGCTTTAGGTGATGGTATTGATTGAATAATACGTAATATCCCTTCAGTATCAGACATTTGAATTTTTCTCTTTTTGCCATCTATAGCCATCATTTCTAGTAGGGTACAAATTGTACCCCAGTTATTTTGAATTTCTGTATCTCTTAATTTTAATTTCTTTATATATTGTTTTGGATCTTTAGAATCAGTAAGTGCGTATACTACATCTAAAATACTAAAGTACCATTTATTATTTTGCCAAGTTTTTCTAATTTCTTTTTCTTCGAAAAGCGCTAATTTATTTTCCATTTTTCTCCTCCTTTATTTTTGTAATTGATAAAGTATAACCGAATGGTTCTAATATTTTAATTAGTGTATTTATTTGTGGATGTTTTTTTCTATTTTCAATAACTGCAATCATTTCTCTTACTACACCAGACTCATTAGCCATTTGTTGTTGACTAATTCCTAGCTCATTTCTTAGTTTTATAAAATCACATATCAAATTATATTCTAAATCCATAATTCTTTTTTCGTTTATCATTTTATCCATTTGTCTCACCTTTTTAAATTATATAGCATCTTATCTTTGTAGTCAATAAGTTACAACAAAATTTATAATAAAACTCGAATATTCGAGTAATAATTAATCTGGTGCCCACGCTAGGAGTCGAACCTACGATCATTCCCTTCGGAGGGGAATATTCTATCCATTGAACTACGTGGACATATTTATATTATAACAAATATAAAAACAAGAAGCTAGTTTTTAACTAATTTTTTACTAGCTTCTTCGATTGTCTTTATCTCACATCCAAAATAGTTATTTAATCGTTCTAATAAAATTTTTAAAACATAGCTTGGATTAACTAACAAATCTTTATCTTGTCTAAAATCTTTTATTTCTGGAATTGTTTTAATAAAATCTAAAATCGATTTTGTAAACATTTTGTCATACATGTCATATAAAATATTTTTCATATTAATATTAAAACTACCATTGATGTCACCTTCGCTTTTTTTATAATCCATCGTATCAATAAAATAAAATCTTCCTTTATTATACAACATATTAACCGGGCAAACATCAAATACAGTAATACCATAACTAGATAATTTTTTAGTTGCTATTATTAGATCATCCAAAGCTTTTATAAGATTTAAAATATTTATATTATATAATCCTTTCTTTACATTTTTACCATTTACATAATGCATTAAAACACCAACTATTTGTTCTTTTATATAGACAAGATTCTGAACAAAAATATAATTAGGTATATTAATATCTTTAAATTTCAATATATCCTCTTTAGATTTAGGCGTATAATATGGGCCACATAAATGTTTTAAAACAATACCTTTATCAAGCTTATAGCAGTATCCTTCTGAACCTAAACCAATAAACTGTAAGTTTTTAATAAAACTATTAAAATGTTCTTCATTTTTAAAATGTAAATCTACCATAAAATCACCGGCTATATATAATATCAAAAATAAATTATTTGTCAACTTCTTTTAAATACTTGTATAAGTTATTAGCAACTTCGTTTGGTAAAATTGTTTCTAATTCTTCAAGACTTAATTCTTTTAATTTATTAAGGCTTTTATATTTTTTTAACAACATAATTCTTCTTTTTTCACCAATACCAGCAATATTACTTAAAACACTTTCTAAACTTCCTTTACTCCTTAATTGTTTATGATAATTAATAGTATAATTATGAACTTCATCTTGCATTCTCTCTAAATAATGAAATAAATTGCTATTTTTATCGACATCAATTTCAATAATTGGATCAAATGCTAATAACTTGCTAGTAGCATGTTTATCATCTTTTTTTAAACCTACTACCATAATATCTAAATTTAAACTATTTAATACTTCTCTTGCTACATGCATTTGCCCTATTCCACCATCGACAATTATTAAATCTGGTCGTGGAAGATTATCTTTTAAAATACGGAAATATCTGCGATAAATAACTTCTTTCATTGTCCCATAATCATCATTTTTATCCACAGTAATTTTATATTTACGATATTCATTTTTAGCTTCTTTCCCATCGATATAAACAACCATTCCTGAAACATTAAAATTACCAAAAAGATTAGAATTATCGAATATTTCAATGCGTTCTAATTTAGGAAGCTTTAAAACTTTTCTTAATTCTTCATTAGCTAAAGTTGTTTTTTCTTCATCTTTTTTAATTAATTCAAACTTTTCATTCAATAATATTTTCGCATTATTAATCGCCATATCAACAATTTTTTTCTTATTACCTTTAACCGGACTTAAAACTTTTATATTTAAATATTCACCAATTAATTCAGTATCTAAACCATTAGGGATTAAAATTTCTTTTGGTTTAATAATATCTTTATCATAAAACTTAGTTATATAACTCGTAAGACTATTTTCAACGTCATCGATTAAAGGAAATATTTTAGAATGTTTACCAATTAATTTTGAACCTCTTATGAAAAAAACTTGAATTGATAAATATCCTTTATCCGTATAATATCCAAAAACATCACGATCAATCATATCGCCCATTTCAACTTGTTGTTTAGTTAAAACGATTTCAATATAATCTAATAATTCTTTTAGTTCTTTTGCTTTCTCATAATGCATTAATTCACTTTCTTCAAGCATTTCTTTTTTTATCTTATCCGTTATTAAACTATGATCTCCTTTTAAAAACTTAATAATATCATTACGCATTGCTTCTATTTTTTCTTGAGGAATATTATTAGTACAATAACCTAGGCATTGATTGATGTGGTAATAAAGGCAAGGTTTTTTGTTATAAGTTGTGCATTTTCTTAAAGGATACATTCGATTTAATAAATTAACGGTATTTCTTGCTGCTGTAACATTAGGATAAGGTCCATATAAATGATTTAAATTTTTTTTACGATTAATACTTCTTACGATTGTTAATCTTGGAACACTGTCATTAGTTAACTCAATATAAGGATAGCTTTTATCATCTCTTAATAAAATATTATATTTAGGATCATATTGCTTAATCAAATTGTTTTCTAAAATCAAGGCTTCCATTTCTGTATTGACAACCATATAATCAAAGTCAACTATTTCACTAACTAATTTAGCTGTTTTACCAAAATGAGTCCCTCTAAAATAAGAACTTAACCGGTTTTTTAATTTTTTAGCTTTTCCGACATAGATGATATTCCCGTCTTTATTTTTCATTAAATAACAACCTGGTTTTTGGGGAACTAAAGATAATTTTTCTTTAATCATTTAAACACCTTCTTTCTAAAATCACATTTTTGACATAATTCTTCAACTAATTTATTATTTTTAAAGCCACTAATAATTTGTTTTGTTTTTTCTTTTTCTAAAATATCACTTAAATTTTCTTCATAAATATTACCTAAATTTATAATTCCACTACTATCTAAACAACAAGGAATAACTGTTCCATCAGATAAAATTCCAATATGAGTATCAAGTCCTTTGCAAAAACCATGATTAGTTATGAATTTATTATCTAAATTAGGCCAAATAAATTCAAATGATTTATTTAAATAAAGATTATCTTTTAATTTTATATTATTAGATTTTTCTTTTTGATAATGATAATAATCTAAAATATATTTAATCAAATCACTATTGTTATCAGTCCAGAAACGATAAACAACTTGAACATTTTTCGCACTTAAATAATCGCCACATTTTAAAATATCATTCAATTTATTTTTATCGATTAAACTGTGTAAAGAAATATTGATTTGACGAACATTTTCTAAAATATTTAATTTTTGTTTTAATAAAGTTCCGTTAGTTGTTATATTAATTTGTTTATGATATTTTTGACATAAATCAATTATTTCTTTTAATTTAGAATGTAATAATGGTTCTCCTTTAACGTGCAAATATAAATAATCAGTATAATTATTAATTTGTTTTAAAATATGTTCAAATTCTATTAAACTCATTTCTCTTTTTTCTTTATTATCTTTTGAACAAAACGAACAATTTAAATTACAAATATTAGTTATTTCAACATAGATTTTTTTAAACTTTTTCATACTTATTTATTTTATCATAAACTAGACTTATTTTAAATAATAAGTTATAATTAATTTGGTGAAGTATATGAAAACAGTTATCGATAGTAAAAATGAATTAGTTATTAATAAATCGCACTTTATCACTTTATATTATCGAGTTGATAATTTGATTGATGTCAACGAAAAGTTAAAAAAAGTAAAATTAGAATATAAAGATGCGACTCACTATTGCTATGCTTATATTGTGGATAATAATATTAAAGCAAGCGATGACGGTGAACCTTCAGGAACAGCTGGACTACCAATTCTAAATATTTTAAAAAAAGAAAACCTTGATCATGTTTTATGTATTGTCATCAGATACTTTGGTGGTATTAAACTAGGAGCTGGTGGTTTAGTTAGAGCTTATAGTAACGCCGCTAAAAACGGTTTAAAAATTAAAGATTTACAAAAAGGATTTTTGATTAGAATATCATTTGATTATTCTAAAATAAAAGAAATTGATTATTTATTAAATGAAAGCATTATTGTTAATAAAGATTTTTTTGAAACACCAATCTATGATATTAATATCACTATCGATAATTTTAATAAAATAAAAGATAAATTAAATAAAATCAGTAAAGTTAAAATTATTAATGAAATTTATATGTAGGAGGATTCATGAAATATTTAAAATATTTAGTTTTTTTGCTTTTTTTTATTCCCATTAATATTGAAGCCTTAGAAATAAATTCTGAGCATGCTATTTTATATAATATGAATGATGATACTGTTATTTTTGAAAAAAATGCTAACGAAAGAACTTATATTGCTAGCCTAACTAAAATAATGACTACAATTGTTGCTATTGAAAATATTGATGATATTGATGAAACTGTTACGATTCCTTATGAAGCTTTAAATGGTTTAATTGAAGCTAATGCTTCAGTAGCAGGATTCTATTCGGGTCAAAAAGTAACTTACCTAGATTTATTATACGGAGTTTTACTTCCTTCAGGAGCTGATGCAACAAGAACTTTAGCCTATTATATATCAGGAAATGAAGATGATTTTGTTAAATTAATGAATGATAAAACGTTAGAGTTAGGACTAACTAACACCCACTTTGCTAATACATCAGGTCTTGATACTGATAACCATTATTCAACTGTTAGAGAAATGAGTATTATTCTTAAATATGCCCTACAAAATCCTTTGTTCAAAAAAATATATACAACTAATAGTTATACAACGAGTGATAATTCCTTAACCTTTAAAAGTGTTTTTTCTAATTATTTAAATCGTTATGAATTAACCAATAATTACATTTATGGTTCTAAAACAGGTTTTACAACTAAAGCAGGTTATTGCCTATCTAGTATTGCTAATTATGATAACGTCGAGTATTTATTAATCACTACCGAAGCCGATGGTGAAAGCAATCAGCCTCTTCATATTATGGACGCTTTAATGCTATATGATTACTATACATCTAATTATCATTACCTAGACATTGTAACTCCAAATGATACGATTGCTACTTTAGATACTAAAAATAGTAAAGAGCAACAATTTGAAATAAAAGCTACTGAAACAGTTTCTAAATATTTAGGAAAAAGCATTAGCAAAGACGATTTTGATTTAAGATATAATGGTTTAGAAGAACTAGATTATTTTACCAAAGAAGGACAAATAGGAACTGTTGATATTTTTTTAAATGATGAACTTATTGAGACAATTCCTGTTATTTATAGTGGTGGATTAACTTTTTCAATTATTAGTTTTCTTACCGATAATATTTTAATTGTACTATTAATAATAATCTTAATAATTGGATATAAATTAAAAAGAAAAAAATCAAGAAAATTAAAGCTTAAAAAACTTTAATTTTTTATTTATATTTAATTATCATACATAAAATTTAACTTTCTAACATTGTCAAATAATAATGTAAATATTGAAATTAAAACTTGCTAGCACGGAAGCTTTAAAATAGATATTAAAGGAAGACATATGTTATGAATGAATATAATGTATACATTGATAAATAATGAGTAAAATTATTGATTTATTTAGAAAAAAATATATAATATATAACAAGAAAGGAGATTTGTTAATGAATGAAAATAGGTTAAATGATTCAGATATTAGAGGAAAAATTGATATAGCTTTTGCTAGATTAATTGGACCACTTGCGATTATGAATGAACTAAAATCTTATGAAAGTTCACAAGAAGAAATCCATAACTTATTAAACATCGTAACAAAATGGGGCGCAAAATTTCAAAGTGTTCAAAACCTATCTTTTATAAATTCTTATGAAATACTTAATGTATATAATAGATTGGATGCATTAAAAGATAAGTTCTTATTTGATACTAACTTAGGATTTGAAAGCGAATTATCAGATGAAATTGTTATTTGGATGTATGAATTAATGGAATTAAGAAAAACACAAATCGAAAGGGAGTCAAAAAATGGGCAACGAAAATGATAAAGTAATAAAAGTAACCGAATATGGGAAGAAAAAAGATAGTGAAAAAAATGGAGCAAAAATAGATATTTATTCTGGTGATCCAAAAAATGGACCACACGATTCAATTCATATTAAAGTAGATACAGACAATAAAACATACGAAGCTGTAACAAAAATAAATGGGGAAAAAGAATCGAGTTCTGGAGGTTGTTATTTGACTTCAGCATGTATGAAATATTTCCAAGAAAAATTTTATGACGATTGTTATGAATTAAAAATATTAAGATGATTTAGAGACAATTTTGTTTCAAAGGAAGATATAGAACATTACTATGAGGTAGCCCCAATAATTGTTGAAACGATTAATAAAGATGAAAAATCTGGCATGATTTATGATTATATTTATGATAACATAGTGGATTATTGTGTTGAGCAAATTGAACAAGGAAACTATGAGGCTGCATATAACAGATATAAAAATAGTATTTTAGTATTAGAAGAACAATTTGCAAAACCAACAATAACAAATAGATTTGTAAAAACTTTAAAATTAAAAACTAATGACCATCGTTTTTAAAAATTAAATAGCAATACTTTAAATTTATAATAACCTAAAATTATAAAAAAGAGACTATTCTAAATATCTAAAATCATACGAAAAATCGTAATTAATTAAATCGGCAAAGGCTTCCTCAGCAAAATAAATTAAATATGTAAATTTTTGTAAAATTATACAAAAATTGAAAAAATACCAAAAACTTAACTAAAAATTTGTTAAGTTTTTTTATTCAGTCATATAAAAATGAGTGATTACTCACCCATTTGTTTAGCAACTTCTTCAGCAAAGTTTTCTTCTCTTTTAGCCATACCTTCGCCTACTTCGAATCTAACCATATTATCAATAGTACCACCATTATTTTTTACATAAGTTAAAACATTGATACTATCATCTTTAACGAAAGCTTGTTCTTCTAAGCATGATTCTTGGTAGAATTTTAATAATCTACCTTCAACCATTTTTTCAGCTATATCAGCAGGTTTACCCTCATTCATAGCTTGTTCTTTTAAGATTTCTCTTTCTTTTTCTACTTCTTCTTTAGATAATTGGTCTCTTCTTACAACACTAGGACGCATTGCTGCAGCATGCATAGCAACATCTTTAGCAACTTCTTCAGTTGTATTAGATAAAGTAACTAATACAGCAATTTTTCCACCCATGTGAATATATGAACCAAAAACTTGATTATCAGTTTTAGTTAATTTTTCAAATCTTCTAAATGATAATTTTTCACCAATTTTAGCTGTTTTATTTACGATAATTTCTTCGATTGTTTCACCATTAACATCTAATTTTAAAACATCTTCGTTAGTCTTAACATCATTAGTAATAATAGCTTTTAAAATTGTATTAACCAAATCTTTGAATTCTTCATTTTTAGCAACAAAGTCAGTTTCAGAATTTACTTCAACAATAACTGCATTGTTACCATCTATAAGTGTAGCGGCTAATCCTTCAGCAGCAATACGATCTGCTTTTTTAGCTGCTTTACTAATTCCTTTTTCACGTAACCAGTTGATAGCTTCATCTATAGAACCATTAGTGGCTTCTAGGGCTTTTTTACAATCAAGCATACCAGCACCAGTTGCTTCTCTTAACTCTTTTACTAAACTAGCACTTATCATTTTATATCTCTCCTTATTTTAAAGCTTCTAACAATTCAGCTTTTTTCATAGTTGAATAACCTTTGATTTCTTTTCCTTTAGCTAATTCTCTTAATTCAGCTACAGTCATAGAATCAAGTGATTCAAGCTTAGTTTGTTTCGGTTCTTTTACTTCTTTCTTCTCTTCATATTTTTTATCTTCTTTAACAGCTTTTACTTCTTCAATTTCTTTAACTTCTTTTTTAAATTCTTTTTTGTTTTTACTGAATGGTTTTTTAAAGTTTTTATTTTCTTTTTTAGGTCTTTCTTCTTTTCTTTTTACTGTTTCTAAAGCTTTTTGCATTACTTCAGTAGCATTTTCTTCTTTATTCTTATCACTTGAATAATCGATTATTTCTCCACCATTAGCTTCGATAATAGCATTAGCCATAACACTTGTAATTAATTTTACTGCTCTAATAGCATCATCGTTAGCTGGAATTACATAATCAACCATATCTGGATCACAATTAGTATCGACAATTCCAAATACTGGAATGTTTAATTTTCTTGCTTCTCTGATTGCAATTTCTTCTTTAGATGGATCAACAATATAGATAGCTTGAGGTAATTTATTCATTTCTCTAATACCACATAATAAGTTATCTAATTTAGCGTATTCTTTCTTTAAACCAATAACTTCTTTTTTAGGTAACAAATCAAATGTTCCATCAGCTTCCATTTTTTCGATTTCTTCTAATCTTCTAATTCTTCTTCTAATTGTTTTGAAATTAGTTAAAGTTCCACCTAACCATCTTTCAGTTACATAATAAGAATTTGATCTAATTGCTTCTTCTTTAATTGCTTCTTGAGCTTGTTTTCTAGTACCTACAAATAAAACTTTACCACCATTTGAAACAATTTCTTTTAAAGCTGTATAAGCTTCGTCGATTTTTTTAGCTGTTTTTTGTAAATCGATAATATAAATATCATCGCGAGAAGTATAGATGTATTCCTTCATTTTAGGATTCCATCTTTTAGTTTGATGTCCGAAATGAACACCAGCTTCAAGTAAATAACTCATTGACACAACTGCCATTTTATTCATCTCCTTTTGTTATTTCTTTCAAACATTTCAAAATCACACCACTTTTTAAAAGCACTCGGCATAAAAATTCATGTTTGTGTTTTGTGACATTTTCTATCCTAAGCAATCCCCGAATGTCCAACGGTTTAAAAAAGCCATTAATATTATATCATATAGTTTAAAAAAATGAACACTTTTTTAATAATATTTTATAATTGTCTTCATATAATTTAATAGATTATGGAGGAATAATTATGATTAATAAAAAAAGCATCTGGTTTTTAACTTTATTTAGTCTTATTTTAGTTTTAAGTGTTTATTATATTACCATGCCAAGTGAATTATTATTAAATACTAATGCGAACTATACCGATAATGAAAATAATGAAACACCCACTACCACTGTTACCGAAAGTACATTCTTAGTCGCTTTAAGAGTAGAAGCAGAAGAAGAATTATTAAAAGAAATGGAAAATTTGCAATTAATTCTTAACAGTGGTGAAGCAACAGTTGAAGAAAAAAATGAAGCTTTTGATAAAATGAAAGAATTAAATATCAATAAAGGCGAAGAAGAAAAATTAGAAAATAAAATTAAAGAGGTTTATCAATTAGAATCATTTGTTAAAATAAGAAATGACCAAATTGAAGTTGTTATAAATAAAGCAGAAAATGACTCTGATTTAGCTAATAAAATCATGCGAACTATTCAAGAACAATATGAAAGTCAAAAATACATAACAGTTAAATTTGCTTCATAATTATTGCTTTTTCCCTCACTTATTTATGAATGGTACATAGAATAATATGAAGAAATATAAACCACCCAAGGAAGTGAGGGAATTATGTCTAAAAGTGTTTTGACTAAAAGAGAAAAACAAGTTTTTGACCTATTAGTATTAAATCGTTCCACTGAACAAATCGCACAAAAGCTAGGGATAAGTGAGAAAACAGTCAGAAATCATATTTCTAATGTTATGCAGAAATTGGGAGTTAAGGGTCGAGCTGGTGCTGTCATAGAACTTTTAAAATTAAAGGAAATTTCATTATAAAAAGGTATAAACAACCTTTTTTTTCATAAAATTAAATAGGTGATTTTATGTTAAAAAGAAAGATGATTAGAAAGATTATTATTGCCTCTTCAGCCCTATTTGCGCTTCTTTTAATTTATCTAATTCCAAATAATCAAAATGATAAATTAAATATTAATCAAAATTTAGAATATATCAATTTAGAAGTAGCAACAAGCAGTATTTATTTAATTGATAATTATAATTATTTGGGTAAAGCAGAAGTTGTGGTTAATAGTACTTCAACTGAAGAAAAGGTTAAAGAATTAGTCGAAATTCTGATTAGTGGTGGTGAAGGAGAAAATAAAATACCAAATGGATTTAAATCAATCCTACCAAGTGAAACCAAAATATTAAGTGTTAAATATGAAGAAGGTTTAATAAAAATTGACTTTTCTAAAGAATTGTTGAATATAAATAAAGATTTAGAAGAAAAAATGATTGAAGCAATAATTTACACTGTTACTTCTGTTGATGAAGTTGATAAATTGATCATTTATGTTGAAGGCGATATATTGACTAAATTACCACAAACGAAAATAAACTTACCTAGCACTTTAGATCGTAATTTTGGAATTAATAAAACCTATGACTTTACTAAAACTGATGACATAAATCAAGTTACAATTTATTATTTAAACAAACACAATGATAATTATTACTATGTGCCAGTTACTAAATACTTAAATGATAATCGTGATAAGATAAAAATCATCATTGACGAATTAACTAGTACTAATGCTTATAATACTAATTTGTTAAGTTATCTAAATAGTAATACAGAAATCTTAGCCATCGAAGAACAACCAGATATATTAGAATTAACTTTTAACTCATATATATTTTCTGATGTTGATTCTAAAGATATTTTAGAAGAAGTAATTTATACAATTTGTTTATCAATCAAAGATAATTATGATGTAAGTGAAGTTGTTATAAAAAATGAAAATGAAGAAGTTTATCAGGCTGTATTAAAAGAAATCGAATAAAAAATAGTTATCATTTTTTAGATAACTATTTTTTATTGACCTTATGTTCTATTTTATCCCATCCAACTTCTTTTTTAAACAAAGCTATTAAAGCACAGTTTACATAGGTTGTTAAATAAATTGGATTATAAAATATGGTTTTGATTTTCATCTTTTTATTTAAATCAAGCTTATCCTTTTTTATCATTTTAACAGTTATAATCATCATAACTAAATAAGCAATTAAAATAATAAAAAACAAAAATATTAAAGCTATATAAATAGGGATATTTCGATCGAACATGCTAATAAATAATAAAATCAAATTCTTCAAAATATACAAGCTTATCCCAATAGCTAGATAAATATAAGCTCTAACACCCAAATAAGCACTATATTTAGAACCATAATTTTTTTTGTTTTTTTTCATATCTTTAGCAATTAATGGAATATATTCTTTTCTAGAATCAAAATATCCTTTTATCCACCTAACTCTTTGTTTTACAGTTTGTTGATATTTTGTTGGTTGCTCATCATAAAAAATAGCTTTATCATTATAATAAGTTGTTAAATCATGTAGTATACTATATAAACTTAATTCATAATCTTCAGTTAGACTATGGAAAGGATAACCATGCCATTTTTTTATCCATTTGCCTTTTATATAAAATCCAGTTCCTGATATAACAACGTTGGCATTATACTTATTTCGAAAATTATTTCCTAAAGTATTTATCATCGAAAAAGTCAAACTGGAACAAGCTGCAATAACATTATCATTACCATTTTTACAATTACGATAACCAACGCCAATATCATAACCTTGCTTATAAGTTTCTAATATTTCTTTGAAATAATTTTTATCTAAAACATTATCAGCATCAAAAATAAAATATAAGTCATATTCTTTTTTTATTTGTTTTAACGCTTCATCTAAAGCATAACCTTTTCTTGGCCTTTTAGTAGTTCTTATAATAACTGTTGCATCATATTTTTGACATATTTCAACTGTTTTATCCTCTTTAGTTTCGACAATAACATAAACATCTTGCATAGAAAATTTAATAGTTTGTACTTTTAAACTTTTAAGTAACCCTTCAATAACTAAACTTTCATCACGGGCAGGAATTAAAACAGCAAAATTAGCATTAGTAACCTTATCATTTTTTAACAAATTTTTATTTTTTCTAATATTAATATTGCCAACGATTAATAACAATATCCCCATAAAAATAAAACATAAACAAATTAAATCAAGCAACATTTATTCACCACCAGAATATGACATATTAGGAAAATATTTAGCTAAAAATTCATCGTTATAGTGTTTATCAAAAAATTCACCAACTGGAGTAAAAGCTGGGATATTGTTTCTTCTAAAAGATTGTCTAATAATTGCTCCCCAAGAAATAAGTATATTAATTATCATAAAAATAAACAAAATTCGTGTTAAAAGGTAACCTAAATTATAAGGTATTTTTTCAATTATTTTAGAAAGGAATGGATATAAATATCGTACTAATAAAAAAGATAATATTCCCCACAAAAGCATATATTCTAAAGTAATTCTTCCATTAATATTTAATAATTTATGAGAATAATCCCAAGAAATCGTTTGCGTAAATGTTTCTTGTAAAAAACCAATTAAGTATTCGATTCCACCACCCAATAGTGAACCATAAAGAATAGTTTCATACCATTTGTGCTTTTTATCAGCTAATAAACAAATAATTAAAACTGCACCAAAGCCATATATCACATTAAATGGTCCATATATAACTCCTTGGCGACATTCCCAAACAATTTCACCAGTTCGTGAATAAATTAAAAGTAAGTTTAAAACCTGTTCATATAGTGAACCAATAACTGAGGCTATAAGAAATATAATAAATAACTTTTCAAAACATATTCCCTTCGCAAAAACTTTATCCTTTTTAAAAAGTTTTTTTAACTTTTCTTTCATACTATCCAACCACTTCTAAAAACTATAGCTTTATTATACTATAAATTTTCTTAAATAACAAATAATTACAAAATTGTAATACTATTTAGTATATTTTCTTTTTGTAGCTTCGCCACCTCTAATATGGCGCAATGCTTTGTTTGTTTCAAAAACGCCTGTAACTTTATTACTCATTATCGAATTATATCGTGGTAATAACTTGCTTAAATCATGATGAACACAAGATTTAGAAACACCAAATACTTTGGCTGTTTGTCTAACAGTTGCATTATTAACAATCAAATAATTTGCTTCTTGTAAAACTCTTTCATAAATTTCTAAATTTTTAATCATAACAAACCCTCCTTGACAAATGGATATTATATTTGATTTTTTTTTAAATGTCAATTTTATTCTTCATCAACCTTTAATACAGCTAGGAAAGCTTCTTCTGGTATTTCAACTCTCCCTACCATTTTCATTCTTTTTTTACCTTCTTTTTGTTTTTCTAATAACTTTCTTTTTCTTGAAACATCGCCACCATAACATTTAGCTAAAACATCTTTCCTAACTGCTTTAATCGTTTCTCTAGCAATTACTTTATTTCCAATACTAGCTTGAACAGGCACTTCAAATTGTTGTCTTGGAATCATCTTCCTTAAAGTTTCAACAATAGTTTTACCTCGTTTATAAGCAAAATCTTTATGAACAATAACACTTAAAGCGTCGACTGCTTCACCATTTAATAAGATATCCATTTTGACTAAATCACTTGATTTATAGCCAATTAAATCATAATCAAAGGAAGCATATCCTTTAGAAATACTTTTTAAGCGGTCGAAAAAGTCATAAACTATTTCTGATAAAGGTATTTCATAATGAATATTTACTCTTGTTTTATCTAAATATTCCATTGAGATATAATTACCTCTTTTATCTTGACATAATTCCATAATTGGACCAATATAATCACTCGGTACGAAAATAGAAGTTTTAATATATGGTTCTTTAATATCTTTTATTTTAACTTTATCAGGCATTTTACTAGGACTATCAATGTTAATTATTGTATTATCAGTTAAGGTTACTTCATAAATAACCGATGGACTAGTGACAATTAAATTAATATTAAATTCTCTTTCAATTCTCTCTTTAATAATTTCTAAATGTAACAAACCTAAAAATCCACACCTAAATCCAAATCCTAAAGCATTGGATGTTTCAGGCGTAAATTCTAGCGAAGCATCATTTAACTTTAGTTTTTCTAACGCTTCTCTTAAATCAGAATACTTAGATGTTTCAATTGGATAAATTCCTGAAAAAACCATCGGTTTCATCGGTTTATATCCAGGTAAAATGTCGGATGCTGGATTGTCATTTAATGTAATAGTATCTCCAACTTTGATATCAGAAATATTTTTGATAGAAGCACACAAGTATCCTACTTCACCAGCCACTAATTCATCTTTTTTTATTTCTTTAGGTGAATTTATTCCTAACTCAACAACTTCTTCGATTTTTTTTGTGGCCATTAATTTTATTTTATCGCCTACTTTTACCTTACCATTAACAACTCTAATTAAAGCAACGACTCCACGATATGAATCATAAAAGCTGTCAAATATTAAAGCTTGTAATGGTTTATTTAGATCACCTTTAGGAGCAGGTATTTTTTCAATTATGGCTTTAACTAACTCTTTAATACCAATGCCATTTTTAGCTGATGTTAAAATAATTTCATCTTTTGTAAAGCCAAATGTATCTTCTAATTCTTTAGTCACTTTATCAATATCAGCATTAGGTAAATCTATTTTATTAATAACGGGAATAATAGTTAAATTATTATCCAAAGCTAAATATAGATTAGCTAATGTTTGAGCTTCAATTCCTTGAGCGGCATCGACAACTAAAATAGCTCCTTCACAAGCAGCTAAAGATCTACTTACTTCATAATTAAAATCAACATGACCTGGTGTATCGATTAAATGTAATATATAATCTTCGTTGTTATAATGATACTTAAGTTGAACAGCATTTAATTTAATCGTAATACCACGTTCTCTTTCAATATCCATATTATCTAATAATTGGTCTTGCTTTTCTCTTTCAGTGATAGCTCCTGTTTCCTCTAATATTCGGTCAGCTAAAGTACTTTTACCGTGATCGATATGTGCTATAATCGAAAAGTTTCTGATGTTTTTTTGTTTCATGTCAAATCACCTGTTATTATTATATATTAAATTATATTTGTTGACAAGAAAAACACTTTTATAAGTGCTTTCTTGTATAAATTATAAATAAAAAGAAAGAAGTCAAACTAATGATTAATCCTAGTTTTAAACCTTTTACTTCATAAATTATTTCAATATCATGATTTCCCTTTTCTAGATCTAGGCCAATAAAATTGTTTATTACTTTATAGTATTCAGTTTCCTGACCATCAACTAATATTTTAAAGTTATCATTATAAGGTATTGATAAAAATAAAGATTGTTCATCTGAAACATTAATATTTCCTTTGATATGATTTTCTTTAAAATCAGTTATATTTAATTGATTATCAGCCAATTTATCATACACTTCTTGAAACTTTTCAAAATCGAAATAAGCTAGATAAATATTTTTCAAATAACCGTTACCATTAATTTTTATATCAATTTCATCGCCTATTTCAAAATTGTTTTTAATATAAATATTTTTGCCAGAAAGAGAATTAAATCCATAACACTCATTATTAAGACAAATATTATAATTTTCGGTTGTATCAATCTTATCTTCCACTAGTAACAAATAAAAATCTTTGTTACTAGTAATAGTTATTTTATCACTTACCTCTTCTATTTCATAAACACCATCATAATTTGTCATTTGTTTTACCATTTCATTTTGACAATCAAATGCATTATCACAATAAAAATTATTCTTTATATCGTCATCAACCATATAACCTAAACTTAAAGCATAAGGATTTTTATAAAGATAACTATCGGTATAAAATGCACCATATAACATTTCACCATAACTAGATATCTGATTGACACTCAATAATTCATAATAATCAATTTTATTTAAAGATTCATAATATTTTATTCCAAATAAACTATCTAATAGTAAATAATGACTATACAACAAGAAATTATTATAACTATAATAACCGATGTTGTTGTGGAAATCACTATTAATTAAATTTGAAGATAGCCATCCAGTGACACCGTAATAGCCATAATTTAAAGGATCATTTAAAGCTGTCCGATCAGAAAACTCCATTCGGTAAAAATCATCATCATTAATTTCTTGAATGATTGATATCTTTTCATTATATCTTCCATTTAAATAATTACGATAAGAAAAAACATTAGCATATAAAGTTATATAACTGTTGAAAAATAATTCAGCTAAAGCTAAAATCGTAAATAAAATTTTAGCATCTTTAGATTTCGTTTTAAAAATAAATAAATAAATTATAAATAAAACTACACTAACATAAATAAATACTAAACTAATACTTTTTTTTATTATAAATAAATTAGCTAAGAATAAAAATACTATCAAAACTAAATAATAATATGTTTTATCAACATATTTTATATTTATTAATGATTTTAAACATAAACTTATAAAGAAAATATTAAATAAAAATATATATCGATAATTAAAACCAATTGGATCACTTAAAGCATGCCAAAAATTATTTATCGGAGTTATTAATACACTTATTATTAATATAAATACAAATGCAAAAGACAATATTTTTTCTTTTTTAGTTATTTTTTTATTTACAAAATAGAAAATTAATAAAATAATATTAAATATTCCAATATATAAGTAAGGATAATATTCATTATTTATCTTACCATCATGAGTACCAATAAAAATACGCGCTAAAGCACCGATAAGATCATGATTAAACAAATAATTGCGGGAGCTAGTTCGATTAAATTGTAATATATCTAATAAATTAGGTAAATGAATAAATAAAGTCATTAAACCTGCTAATAAAGAAACAATAAAAAACATCTTAATGATTTCTTTATCTTTTTTTTCTCTTAATAAATACTTATAAAAGAAATATAACACACTAAATATACAACACATATATCCCATATAATAACTAGTTAATATAATTATAAATAAAACGATACCATATAATAAAGGCTTTTTATCTTTAATCAATTTATCAATAGATAATAATAATAAAGGAGCTAGATAATAAGCATCGAGCCACATCATTTGAAAATAATTGGCTATTATATAATACGATAAAGCATAAGCTGTAGAAAAAACTAATGTATACCTACTTTTGTAATTATAATTTAAATAAGTATACATAGTAAGTCCACATAAGCTTATCTTTAATAAAATAATTAACATAAAGCAATATTCAATGTTGCTATAGCTAAATAAATTAACTAAAATATTAAATGGACTTATTAAATAATAAGCAAATGTAGCAATCATCGGTGTTCCAAACCCTATTTGAAAAGAATAAAAAGGATTTGATATTCCTTCAAATATTTGTTTTAAATATATTAATAACTGCTGATATTGATACTGTGCATCACTATATAAAATTGAATAATCACCAAATAAAATATTTTTTAATATTAAAATTATTAAAAAAGAAAAAAAAGGTATTAAAAACGATAAAACATATTTCTTCATATTTCCACCATAATAATCATAACATATTTTAATATTTTTAGTCAAAAAAACTATTATAATTGCTTATAATAGTTTAATTAGTAATTTTAGGATACTTTTGATGGGTCAGCCCAACTACCACCAGTCATAGTAACATTATAACCATTACTTATAACTGTAATAGCAGTAACTTGTCCACCTGAGAATGTAGCACTTCCACTAATAGAAGCACTTCCTAAATTAACCATGGCTTTAATATCATCTACGTCTAAAGTAGCACCACATGCACTAGCACTAGTAACACCCATTTGAACTTGCATATCTTTAATAGCACAGTTAGTGTTGATTCCACTTACGATCATATTAGCTTCTGATTCAGCAGCGCTCTTTCTTGCATCTTCAATAACGTTTAAAATAATAGGTGTTGCAATTAAAGCTACTATAGCTAAAATGATGATTACAGCTAATAATTCAATTAATGTAAAACCTTTTTTCACTTAATCTCACCACCTTTACTTTTCTATTTCTAAGTTAATTATACATATTTTTTAAAAATAAGTCAAGAAAAAATGATATTATTTGTCAAAAAAAATTAAGCAAATGTATTCCAATTTTTTTACCGACTAATCATATTATTTGTATAATTAGAAGTATGTGTTATTTTAATTTATCAATAATAAGTTCTAATTCTTGTTTATCTTTAATTAGACTATTTTTTTCATTTTCCACTATTTCTTTTGGTGCTTTATTAATATAACCAACATTTGCTAATAATTTTTCTCTTCTTGCTATAGAACTAATTAATCTTTCTTTTTCTTTTAATAATTTTTCTTTTTCTTCATTCGTTAATCTACCATCATAATATAAAGAGATTATATCATTGTTAAAATTAATATCAATTTTATTAAATTCACCATCATATTCCATTAAAATATTATCATTTTTTAATATTTTACTGATTAAATTTTTATTTTGCAATATTAATTTATTATTAGTGACAATTAAATAGTCTTTTCCTAAATTATTTTCTAATTTAATTTTTCTAATTTTTTTAATTAATTCAATCAATAAATCTAATGTATTATCTTTAAAAATAAATTGTTTGTTATATTTCGGATAATCACTTACCATGATAGATTCATCATGAATTGGTAACATTAGATAAATTTCTTCTGTTACATAAGGCATAAATGGGTGTAATAACTTTAAAATATTAGTTAAAACTATTAATAATACAGTCTTAGTTGTATCATTCATATCAGTTTTAGAAAGTTCAATATACCAATCACAGAAATCATCCCAAATAAAACTATATAATTCTTTACCAACAACATTAAATTCATATTTGTCCATATGTTTTGTAACATTTCCTATCAAACTATTCATTTTATCTAAGATCCACTTATCACTAATTGATAAATTATCTAAAGTATAATTGAATTTTTCGATATTCATCAATACAAAACGTGAGGCATTCCACAATTTATTAATAAAATTCCAAGTTGCTTTAACTTTTTCTTCATCATATCTTAAATCAGTTCCACTAGCTGTAGTTGTTGCTAAAAAGAATCTTAATGAATCGCAACCATATTCTTCTATAATATCCATCGGATCTACACCATTACCTAATGATTTACTCATTTTTCTTCCTATTTTGTCTCTAATCAAACCATGAATCAAACAATCTTTAAAAGGTCTTTGATTAGTAAAATGTAACCCTTGAAAAGTCATACGGTTAACCCAAAATGGAATAATGTCATATCCAGTTACTAGGCAATTATTAGGATAATATCTATCTAATAAAGAAGTGTTATCTGGCCATCCTAAAGTTGAAAATGGCCATAAAGCGCTTGAAAACCAAGTGTCTAAAACATCAGGATCTTGTATCCAATCTTCACCTGGTGATTCATATCCTACATATATTTCATCACCCTTATACCAAGCTGGTATTTGATGTCCCCACCACAATTGTCTTGATATGCACCAATCATAAGTTATTTCCATCCAATGATTCATAATTTTTTCATATCTAGCTGGAATAAAATTAACTTTTGTATTTTTATTTTTTTGATTTTCTAAAACGTGGTCGGCCAAAGGTCGCATTTTAACAAACCATTGTTTAGATAAATATGGTTCAACCATAACATCGGTTCTTTCTGAATGGCCTACTGCATGAGTTATTTTTTCAACTTTAATTAATAAGTTTTCTTTTTCTAGGTCTTCTACTAATTGTTTACGACATTCAAAACGATCTAAGCCATTATATTTAAAAGCGTTTTCATTCATTGTTCCATCAGGATTAATAACGATTATTCTTTCCAAATTATGCCTATTTCCTACTTCAAAGTCATTAGGATCATGTGCAGGAGTTATTTTAACAACACCTGTTCCGAATTCAGGATCAGCATGTTCATCAGCAATAATTGGTATTTTTTTATTAACTATTGGTAAAATAGCATTTTTGCCAATATATTTTTGATATCTTTTATCATCAGGATTAACTGCTACCGCTGTATCACCAAATAATGTTTCTGGTCTAGTTGTTGCAACCTCTAAATATTCATCACTATCTTCAATATGATATTTAATATGGTAAAAAGCTCCTTCGACATCTTTATAAATAACTTCTTCATTTGATAAAGCCGTCATAGCTTTTGGATCCCAATTAATAATTCTTTCGCCACGATAAATTAAACCTTCATTATATAAATCGATAAATACTTTTTTTACAGCATGTGATAAGCCTTCATCTAAAGTAAATCTTTCTTTAGTATAATCTAATGATAAGCCTAATTTAGCCCATTGTTCATGAATATTATTAGCATACTCTTCTTTCCATTCCCAAGCATATTTAAGCCATTCTTCTCTTTTTAAACTACGAGGATTAATGCCCATTTCTTTTAATTTAGCATCAACTTTAGCTTGAGTAGCAATTCCAGCATGATCCATTCCTGGTAACCATAAAGCATCGTATCCTTGCATTCTTTTATAGCGAATAATAATATCTTGTAACGTTGTATCCCAAGCATGTCCTAAATGTAATTTACCGGTTACATTAGGTGGGGGAATAACGATACAATAAGGTTTTTTAGATAAATCACCACTAGTGAAATAACCTTTTTCTTTCCAATTTTCATATTTATTTTTCTCAACTTCTAAATGATTATACTTAGTTTCTAACATAAAATTCCTCCTAAAAAAATCACATCCTAATAAGGACGTGATTATACGTGGTACCACCTTAATTTATAGACTAAGTCTACCTTAAAGACTATAACGCGTCACCTTTTGCTCCAAAGACTACTTCATTAAAGATTATCAAATGTTTCCACCAACCACATTTTCTCTATTAATAACTACTTTAACTACTCCTTCTTCATCACAGCTAGCAATATAATAACACATTTTTTAAATTCAAACAATATTTAAATGTTCAATTTATTTAAATTGTTGATAAAATTTTTACTTTTCAAATATAAGCCTGTATACCGATCATAATATTCATTTAAAAAACTATTTATTTCGTTTTTTGCTTCTTTACTAACTTCTAGTTTAGTTATTTTAGATATATCAACATAATAATACATTCTAATTAATTTAATTGTTTTATCACTAACAATTCTTTCATTTGTATAACATTTGCTACAAATAAATCCTCCGGCATCACTTGATAAAGTTTTAATGGCAGTACTGCCACATTTAGAACAACTATCAATAATCGGCATAACGCCTAAATAATCTAGGTATTTAAGTTCTAAAATATTCATGATAACTAAAGGATCATAATTTTCGTTTATTTTAATTAAAGAACTAATTAATAAATCAAATATTTCTAATTTTAAACTATGTTTAATTACTTGTCCTGTTAAATCTAAAAGATAAGTTGCATAACTTATTTTAGTAATATCTTTTTTGATATTTTTAAAATTGTCGATAATATCAACATTAGATAAAATAGATAATTTATCTTTTTTATAATAAATATAAAATTTACCATAAGTGAGTTTATCAGTTGTACTTCTTAAATTACTTTTAATATTTCTAGCACCTTTAGCAATCATGCCAATAATGCCATATTCTTTAGTAATAACATTGATAATTTTACTAGTTTCACCGTAATCTTGACTAGTTAAGATAATTCCTTCCACTTCAATCATTTTTAATCAACTCAAATCGATATTCTTGTTTTATATTAGGATATTTTTCTTTATCAATTTTTGATATAAACATATCATAAGGTCTAACCCATACTTTATGGTCATCATATAAGGATTCATATATGACTAATTTATCGGTTGTTTCGGAATCATAACCAATATACAACACTTTATATAAATTACCTTTAAAATGTTTATATATACCGCCAACTACAACTTCCAAATTATTCACCTTCTTTTTTATACCTTAAATAATATTCGATTTTTCCTGTTTTTTTAAATAATTGCCACAATATTTCTTTTTTCATATTCTCATCTCCATTAATATTGTGTTGCAAGAAATAAAATTTTATGCAAACTATTCTAAAAAATCTTTAAATCCAAATTCTTGTAAATATTTTTCTTTATCACGCCAATCTTTAATCGTCTTAACAAACAAATCTAGATAAACTTTATTCTCTAACAAATCTTCCAAATCTTTTCTTGCTTCGATTCCTATCTCTTTAATCATATTACCTTGTTTACCAATGATAATTTTTTTAAGCGAATCACGATCAACAATTATGGACACATTAATACTATAATTATTTTTTTCTTTTTTGATTCTTTCGACAACACAAGTAACTGAATGAGGAACTTCTTCATTAGTTAAGTTAAAAACTTTTTCACGAACAATTTCAGCAATTAAAAATTCTATTTGTTTATTAGTATAAATATTATCGTCAAAATACTTGATATTATCTGGTAAATATTTTTTTAAAACATCAACTAAGGTTTTAATATTATCTTTTTTTAAAGCAGATAAAGGAACTATTTCTTTAAAAGGATACAAATCCTTATATTCAGCTATTTTTAATAATATTTCTTCTTTTTTTACTTTATCTATTTTGTTAATTACTAAAATAACCGGTTTATCTATTTCTTTTAATTTATCGATAATATATAAATCGCCTTTACCTAACTCTTCGCTACCATCAACTAATAAAACAATGATATCGACATCACTAATACTATAATAAGCTTGTCTATTTAAATATTTTCCTAATTTATATTTAGGTTTATGAATACCAGGTGTATCGACAAAAACAATTTGGGTATCATTATCGTTATAAATTCCTTCAATAATATTTCTTGTTGTTTGTGGTTTATTAGAAGTGATAGCTACTTTTTTACCAATAATATTATTTAATAAAGTACTTTTACCAACATTAGGTCTTCCTACTAAACTAACAAATCCACTTTTCAATTTTAATCACCTCACAATTCCAAATTCACTTAATAATTGTTCTTGTTTTTTAAACATAACTTCTTCTTCTTCTTTAGTCATATGATCATATCCTAATAAATGAAGTAAACCATGAATAGTTAAAAAGGCAAATTCTCTTAAAAATGAGTGACCATATTCTAAAGCTTGTTCTTTTGCTTTATCAATTGATATATAAATATCACCTAATACTCTAAAATCTAATTTTATTTCATCTTGACTATCTTCTAAAGCGAAACTAATGACATCAGTTACTTTATCAATGCCCCGATATTCTTTATTTAGTTTGTGAATATATTCATTATCTACTAGAATAATATTAAAAAGACAATTATCTAAATTCTCTTTTTTAACGACATAATTTAAAAAATCATTAATTTTTTCACTTTCAGTTATTTCTTCGTCTAATTCATTGATAATTTCAAACATAAAACACCCCACATAAATATAAAACAATTATTAATAATATTATCACCATTATTATATTATAAATATATTGTTTTTGCAATAAACCGATTTTACTTTTTATTTTAACAAATAAATAATATAAAATAAAACCTAATAGACCACCAACAATATTAAGCATGATATCATCAATATCAAAAACACGACCAATTAATAATTGAGTAATTTCAATAGTAATTGAAACTAAAGTAGTTAGAAAAAGAACTAACCATGGTTTTTTTATTTTTAAAAAGTAAGAAATAAAGAAACCATAAGGAATAAACATTAACATATTACCAACGACATTTTTATAAAATAATTTTGTTCCAAATTCATAACGGAACATCTCTTCAAAAGGAATAAAATTAGAGCTTGACCAACTGACATCTTGAAAAGTTACAACTCTAAATAAAGCCATAACATAAATAATAAATCCTAACATTAACATTTCTTTATAAAAAATAAATTTACCTTTATTTTTTATTAAATAAATTAAACGCATGGAAATGATAATCACACAACATATAAATAACATTGGCCAAATATCTTCAAAAATATTTAAAATGGTTTCACGAAACATTTTCTTCACCTTCAATCTTGCTATAACTAGTAATATTTTCATAAACTGTAAAAAATATATCTAAAACGACTTTATCTTCTTTAATATTTTCTTTTAAAATTTGATAATCAATTACTTTTTCATCTTCATCTAATTGTTCTTCCATTTTTTTTATAGCTTCCTCAATTGCTTTATCTTTAGCCTCATCACTAGTTAAAACTAAAGAAATTGTTTCGATTTCTTTTTGCTTTTGTTTAACTAAAGAAATAGGTAAAAAAGGATGAAACAATATTTTTTCCTCTTCGATTTTTTTATCTTTAAATTTATTGAAAGTTAATTCTAAATCATTATCAAATAACTTTAAAACATAAATTTCTTGGTAATTATCCAACTCTTTTATTTCACTATAAATGTAAGGATAACTAACATTAACATTATACCAAACTTCGCCATAAATCTTTCCTTCAGCTTTTACTGTATCTTTTACCTCATCATTAAGATAAATATTGCCTGATATAACAATATCACCCTTGTTAACATAACTATTGATATTTTTTACTATCTCGCCATTTTCAGCAATTATTTTTTTGATAACTGCACTTTTACTAGCAACAACATTCTGTTTATTATTATTTACTTCGTTATTAGGTATTATTCTACTTTCTAATCTAACAATATAACTGGTTCCGCTTTCCTCAATTTCTAACCATTCAATTTTATCTTTATACTCATTAAGAATATTGTTTTTAATTTCTTGAATTTCCTGATAGTTTTTCTTGAACCGATATTTTTTTAAGCCATATTTTTCTAATTCATTTAATAAGAAGTTTCTAATTTCACTATCATTATGAATAATTTGAACATTAAAAATAATGTTTGATAAAAAAATAATTAAAAGAATTCCTAAGGCAATGAAAATTAAAATATATTTATAAGTATTAATAACTTTCTTAATTTTAATTATACCATAAATGTCTACTTTATCCATCTCATAAATTGTTTTTAGCTCTAAAACTTTATCATAATCTTTTTGATAAATTGTAATATTAATTTCATTATATTTTATATATTCAATTTTTAATAAATCTATTTTGTTTGTTTTTAATCTTTTAATAAAACGTTCGATATTTTTTCCTTTAATATTTAACTTTACTTTATTTTGTAATTTATCAGTTAAACTGTTTTTCATAAATCACCTAAATTCTATTTTTTCAATACTTCCCTCAATCAATAATTCATCTTTAATTAACTTTGAAACAACTAAATTCTTGCCACTTACCAAAATACTTCCTTCTTTATAATTAATAATTATTTTGTTACTGTCAAAATGACTTATATCTAAATAATTAGTTATTCCTAATTTATCTTTAATATAATTTATTTTAAATTCTTCTTCAAATACTAAATTTTTTAAATTATCGACTAAGTTCAATTTAACCACCTATTTAATTTTATTATTTTAAATAACTATTTAGTCTTTAAATTTGACAAAAAGAAAAAGATGTGTTAGGATAAACGGCATCTTTAAAAAAGGTGGGGGAAAATTAATGCAAGAAACTGATTTTCAATTTAACTTAGATGTTGATTCGGCTATTATTTTAGCTAATATAAAAAAAGAGGATAAAGTAATTCAAGAACAATATGAAAGTGAAGATGAATATATTTATTTAGAAAGTCCAATTCAAAGAATCAACGATACTAATTACTAAAAGCTTTAAAGCTTTTTTTTATTGTTTTAAAGTTGTTAAAATAGTTTGGATCATATCAAAAGTATCGATTGCTTTGTTTATTCGATCTGTCGGCCTTAATTTATAAGTTGTTTTCATTTCATTTTCAAAATCTTTAAAAAATTGATTACTTCTATTTAAATACTTATACCAATGGGAATTTTCTCTTAAAAATTTTATATAGTTAATATTGCTTTTTAATTTTATTTGGGTTTCAATACTCATTAGTCTTCAAAATGTTTATACATTGGTCTTGGTTTATACTCTTTCGTTGGTTTATTATCATCTTTACTAGATAAATCTTGAACCATGCCAATAACTCTTTGTAAATTACTAACACCACTTTGAACACTATCTAAATTGATGTTTTTTAACCAATTGAACACTTCATTTACTCCTACTGCAGCAGTTGTTGCAGCAGCTACTGTCTCGACATTTAAATAATCTTTCCACGCTTCCTTATCCTCACCATATAAATCATATATTTCATAAAATTTTTGCCAATTACTTTCCCCTGTTTTAACATATTTGACTAATTTAGGATTCTTTTTAACAAATTCTTTAAATTCATCGATTTTAGCCATGACAATCACCTAATACATTTTATGCGAAATGTTTTAAAAATGTACATATAAACTAAATTCATGATATAATAATTAAGAGGTGGCGTTATGAATAAAGTTAGTGAAATGTTTTCCAATTTTAAAATTAGTAATTTAAATAAAAAAAATATTAAAGGAATACTGATTATTATTTTTGTTATTTTAGTTTTATATTTTATTATATCTAGTGTAATAACAGGAAATCGAAATAGAACTTGTAAAGATTTAAGAGATGAAGTATTATTAGTTACTGATACTTATGTTTCTGATAACAATTTACTTCCTACTTTAAACGGAACAAGCACAACTGTTTATTTAAATGATTTATATGATAGTATTATTTTTAAAGATTATGCTGTTACTGGTAAAGTTACCTATACTAAATATAATGATGAATATATTAAAACGGTTGAATTAGAAAATGCTGATTATTGTACAACGAAAGATTTTAATAAAGAGTCAACTGAATATGATAGCACTAAAAATATGAAGGTTGAAGTAACATTTAATTATGTAACCGTTAATTCCTATAATTCAAAATGGACTAGCTGGTATCCTAGTGAATATATTAGTGAAGAAGAAACTAATGGCGTATTACTTCCATTAGACGAAGATCGTTTGCCAGATGTTCCTAGCAACGCGATAATAACGGAATATGTAAGAGAAACTAAAACTTATTATAGTTATCGTGATAAAAGATGGCGTTGGTATAGAAATAACGTTAAATATAGTGATTTCAGTTCGGAAAAACCTAATGGCTATACTACTAAAGATACTTCATTTTCAATGTCTACCGAAGCTACAGAATGGAGCCTAGATTATCCAGAAGAAAAAGATTATCGTCATATTAGAAGTACGACAGGTTATCGTTGGTATTATTTAAATGACGAAGAAGAAAAAGTATATTGGAACAATGGTGAATATAGCCCTGATTCTCCAGGTGAACAATATGTAAAAGATACTGAATTTAAGGCACCAATGTATTCCTACACAGATGATACTTGGCGTTGGTATAATGGTGATACAAGACGAATTTATAGTAGTTATAGTTCTACTAAACCTAATAACTACAATTATAAAGATGAGGAAACATTAACTTATACTAATTGGTCTAGATTTGATGATGAAAGTACACTGAATAGTTCTAATAAAAGTTATCGTGAAGAAAGGACAGATACTTATTCTCGTTATTTGATTAAATATGATATCTATGATTATCCGGTATTAGATAATTATGTATCATTAGATGAATTAGAATCAATATTAGGTAAATCTTATGAAGAAATAAATGAAGATAAATCTATTAAAGTTCAAGCTAATTTTAAATTTTATTATGAATAAATCGAGTTAATTTAAACTCGATTTTATTTGTTCTACTACATCAACATATTCATTATTATTATATTCTTCAATAATTCTTTCTTTTATATAATTATCTTTATTATTGTTATATCCAACAATAACTTCATCACCAATAACTAAAAATGGAACTGCGAAATAGGTTTGATTTAATTTATTTCCTACCTCATGCATTAAATTACTATTTTCTTCATTATACCAAACTTCATATTTAATTAAATTATAGTAATTACCATATTCTTTTTCTAACTCTTCAAAATAATTCATTAAGTTTTCGCAAATATGACATCCATTACCCCAAAATAGATAAACATTAATTGCTTCTTTATTTTCATCAATTATTTCTTCTTCGGTTTCTTCTGAAAAATTCGGTTGACTAGGAGTTGGTTCTAATGAATCAACATTTTGATTGTTACATCCTACTAAAATTATACAACCAATGATAATTAATAATCTTGCTAAAATCTTCATACATACCTTCCTTTTATAGTCTAAATCAGAGATAAATAAGTGACAAATATAATAAAACCCTTATATAATAAGGGATATTTTTATAATGGCGGAGTAGAAAGGATTTGAACCTTCGCGCCGGTTACCCGACCTACACCCTTAGCAGGGGCGCCTCTTCAGCCTCTTGAGTACTACTCCAAAAAACGCTACATATAAATTGTACTATATTTTTTTAAATAACGCAACTATTTTTTAGAAAATTAGAAAAAAACTCTTGTTGGAGTTTTTAATTAATCTTTAGGTTTAAAAATAAGGGATAAAAAGAAAGAAAAAACAATTGCGGCAGTAATACCTGATGCCGTTAAATTAAACATACCACTCATTAACCCCATAATGCCAACATCAACAGTAGTTGCCATCGCACCATGAATTAACAAGTGTCCAAAACTAGTAATTGGAACCATGGCTCCACCACCAGCCCATAAAATAATCTTATCATAAATACCAAAAACATCTAAAAAAGCTCCTAAAACAACAAAAATTGTAGTAATATGACCAGGGGTTAATTTAGTGTTATCTAAAATTAATTGGGCTATTAAACATACTAAACCACAAAAGATAAAAGAATTTAAATAAATCATTCAACCACCTCCAAACTAATAGCATGAGCAATAGCAGGAATTGTACTTTTATTATTAACCATAGTTGTATTCATTAAAGCACCAGTTGCTACTAATAAAACTCTTCTAATATCTTTTTTCTTCATTTGATCAAATATATAACCATATGTAACTAACGGTAAACAAGCTGGTCCACTAGCTCCCGCATAAACTGATTGATTTTCAACATCATAAATCATCGAGCCACAATCATCATAATTTTTTAATTCAATGCTATATTCAGTTTGCATATAGTCTTTTAAAATGTCTTTACCATAAATACCTAAATCACCGGTTAAGATTAAATCATAATAACCAATTTCTCTTTTTGTTTCTCTTAAATGATCATAAATCGTTTTAGCAGCAGCTGGAGCCATAACAGCTCCCATATGATAAACATCGGTTATTCCTAAATCAACTACCGTCCCTAAAGTAGCACTTTCAACTTTAATTCCTTTTTTATCTCTAGATAGATAAGCACTAGCTCCCCCTGTAGAAGTAAAAGTAGTTGTTTTTCTTTTAGGTCCGCCATATTCCACAGGATATCTAAATTGTTTTTCTGCCGCATTATTATGTGAAGAAGTAGATGTAACCGCATTTTTTACTTGTTTTGCTTCCACCATATTAGAAGCAATGATTAAACCCAAAACACTTGTTGAACAAGCACCATATATTCCTATTAAAGGTATTCCTAGACTAGATGCTGCATAATTAGTTGCGACAATTTGATTTAATAAATCTCCTGATATTAATACATCGACATCAAATTTAGTTATTTCTAATTTATTTAATAATATATCGATTGATTCTTCAATTAATTTTACTTCTGCTAATTCCCAAGTTTTAGTTCCAAAATATAAATCATTATAACTTTTATCAAAATATTTAGATAATGGTCCTTTACTTTCATAAGGTCCGGTTATTGTAGATGTATCATTAATATAAACATTATTATATTTAAAAGTCATTTTATCCTCCCATAATTATTAATCTAAGTAAACCAAATATATAAGCACTAACCACACCAAAAATAATAACTGAACCAGCTAATTTAAACATGTTAGCACCGATTCCCGTAATGAAACCTTCTTTGCGATATTCTAAAGCAGCACTCATCATAGCATGAGCAAATCCAGTTATTGGTATAATCAAACCACATCTTGTAATATGAACTAATTTATCAAAAAATCCTAAGCAAGTAAAAAGGCAACCTAAAAAAACTAAAGTCACAATCATCAACATAGCCGCATCGCTGGTTGAAATATTAAAAAAATAAGAATATACATCAATTAAACCTTGTCCTAGTACACCCATTAGTCCTCCTACTACAAAAGCAACAAGACCATTACATAAAATATTTTCTTTAGGTGTATGTTTCGCTACTAAGTTTTTATATTTATTTTTTTCCATAACTTTCCTCCTAATCTTATTATGAGAAAATATTATTTTTTTATACAAAAAAACTAGTTTAGGCAACTAGTTTTGATTTTAATTTGGTTAATATTTTTTGTTCGCCACGTGAAACTTGTACTTGCGTCATACCTAATTCATTAGCTGTCTGTTGTTGGGTTAAGTCGTTCATATAACGTTTGACAATTATTTCTCTTTCAAATGGCGTTAAGTTAGTTAAAGCTTCTTTTAAAATTAATAAATCATCAATATTATCAGTTTTACCAATTGTATCTTGTAATGTCATTTCTTTACCCGCATCATTTAATGGTTCATCAATACTATAAATTGGTCTAACGCTATTAATTGCTTCGGTAATCAAATGAAGTGGTAATTCTAAAAACTCTGCTAGTTCATCGTTAGTTGGTTCTCGCATTAATTTCTGATTTAAAATAATTCGGGCTTTTTCAATTTTTAAATTAAGTAATTGTATATTACGACTAACCTTAATACTTTTATCATTAGAAACTAATTTTTTCATTTCACCTAAAATATAAGGATATGCATAAGTTGTGAATTTCACATTCATACTAGCATCATAATTTTTATAAGCCATAATCATTCCAATACATCCAGCTTGAAACAAATCTTCTTTATTAGAATACTTCTCAAAATACCTTGTAATCGAATAAATCAAATTTTTATTTTCAAGAATTAGTTCTTCCATTTAAACCTCCTATAAATTTATAATATTAATAGCACTTAATTCATCAGAAGCTTCATACATATATTTTAATAAACGACTATTATTAATTCGATGTTTAACTAAATTATTAGTTAAGCCACATAATAAACTTTTACCATGATTGTTTTTACATAATTCATAATTATTTAATAAGGTATTAATACCATAGCAGTCGATTGAATTTAATCCACTTATATTAAATACAGTATTTCTAATACCATTTTCTTCAACTAAATTATTTACTTCTTCTTTTAACTTAGAAACAGTATTTTTATTTAATACTCCATTTAATCTTATAAATAATATTCCTTTGAAAAACTCAATATTTATATCTAACAAGCTAATCACCTTCCATAATAATTTAGCACATATTTTAACTTTTTTATACCGATTCGACAAAACTAGACTTATTTTTTAAATTTTTGGTTTTTATAAATAATATAGATTAAAAATAGTAATAATAAAATAATTATAGTTATACCAAAAAGACGATTACCATTTATTTTTAAAATATAATTATTTAATTTGCTATTTAAATTTTCATTAACTTTTTGTTCGCTTTTTAAGGTGTTTAAACATTCATTTTCTTGTTTTAATTTATTTTCTAATTCAGTAATTGTATTTTTGTATTCAGCAATCAAATTATTCTTATATGTTAAATTTTGATTTGCATTTTCATTTAATAATTTTACATCTTCTCTTAATTCATCAATTTTCTGACGATAAAAATTATTAAGATTGATTAAATCAGAAACCTTATTGTTATATTCTATTAATACATCTTGATTTAAATTAAAAGAATTATTTTGCAATTGATTTATTTGTTCATTTAACTTACTAATTTTATTTTGTAATGATTCGTTATTTTGATTTAAATAAATTATTTGATCAGACTTGTCATTTAATTTAACCTGCAAAGCATTGATTTCATCAATCAAATTAAGCAACGACTCTTCTTGATTTTTAATTATTAATTCTTTTTCTTCTAATTTTTTTTGTAAACAGTCATTATCTAATTGACATTTAGCTAATTTAGTTTCTAAATTATTTAGTTGTTCTTCATAATCTTTTTGTCTTTCTAATAATTCTTCCTGTAGATTAGATAACTGTTTTTTTAAATCAAATATTTCTTTTTCTAAGTCAACAATTGTATTAGCAGCAATATTTAACGTTACATTTTTAGTTACTTCTAAATCATTTAGCGTAAAAACAATTTCATAGTTGCCATTTTTATTCCAGTCAATATTACTTTTTATCAAAACTTTATCAGTACTATTAATAACAAAATTATTTAAATCAAAATCTTTATCTGTTATATCATGAATATCAATTTCTAATTTATCACGATTTCGATATCGATAAAATGTTTTTTTGCTATTATCATCACGATAAATATAATCATCGATAGATGAAACAGTATACTCAGAATAATATTCCTTTTCATTTTGATAAACCTTACACCACTTTTCCTGATAACGATATTGTATAGTAGTTTTGGTATCAACGATACTATCATCATTGCTTACCTCATATGATGTTTCATTAGTTGTCCATTCTTCAAGAGCAATATTTAAATCGGTCACTTTTTTAACAACTTTTAAAGCATTATCCCAATATTCATCAGCAAAATCTAAGATATATCCTTGGGCGATGAAGATATCTTTTTTATCTTTGGAATAGCCAATTGTATAAAGTTTCTCACTTGGACCTAAATCAAAAATATAAAAAATAACTTCGATTTGATTAAGAGGATATTCTTTCCCTAAATCGATAATTAAAGATCCGCCATTATTTATATAGGATTTATTTTCGTCATATATTCCATTATTGATGTAATCATCAAAACCAGAAAGGCAACCATTACAGGTGTAGTCATAATCGATTTCTTTATTATTAACTTTAATTGTTAATTCGGTCATCCTAAAAGCACCATAACTACCTTGTAAATTATATAGATGAATATATCTAACTGATTTGGCTTTAGTATATTGATATTTATTTCTTGTCTCATAAATATATCCAGGATTATCTATTTTTTCATTCTGCCAATTTGAATAACTAGTGAAATAACAATCATCACTAAAATTATCTTCTAAATTATAAAGTTGATATTCACCTAAAACTTGGTTATTTTTATACCAAAGATATCTTTCTTCCGTATCAACATCAATAATATCAGAATTAAGAACTTCCTCTTGTTGAAATTCACTATAATCCGAATAATTAGAATAATAAACTTCTTTTGCTTCAACCTTAATACCTAAAACTAATAAAAATATTAACCATAAAATTTTTTTCATATTTCACCTCCTCATTAGTTATATTGGAAAAAAATCGATGATTTCCTTTTTATAATCAAAAAAAAATCAAAAAAACATTAATTTCTTTGATTTTTTAACAAAAAGTAAATAAACATTATTACTTAAAAATTAGTTAATTTTTTTTTTGGATCTTTCTCATTCAAATTTAGTATCAAATTTAATGATAGCATTAAGATCATTAATTTCAATCTGGCTATCTTGTGAAACAAATCTAAAAGCATAACCATATTTATCGTTTGGCTCGAAATTATCTAACTCTTCATCAGTAAATAATCCAATTATAACAGTATCAAATTCATCAGTTAATAAGTAAACATCATAACCTTCATTAGATAATCTTTGATATTCTTCTACTATTTCATCTTTTGTTATTTCCCTATAATCATTATTAAATTCAGAAAAAAGGTGGATAATAAGTAAATATTTAACATTTTGACTAGCATAATATTCTCGTGCTTCTATTACATCATTAAAGCAATAAAATTGACCATTTTTAGGAGCTAAATACATATGAATTACATTAGTTGGATATCCAGTTATTATTTTTGGGTAATTTTCTTTAAGTGTTTTGTCATTTAAATCACTTTTATTGAATAGTAACATTTGAAAGACAAAAGTTAATAAGAAAATACTAATAATCGAGGTAATAAAATATGTAATTTTTCTTCTTTTTTGGTTATGTTTTTTTATTCGTTCTAACGCACTATCAGCCATTTCTTTATAAGTCTTCATAACTAAACCCCTCCTTTTCTAATTCTGATTTAAGTGATAATCTTGCTCGATAAACAAGGGTTTCTATATTATGAAGATTTTTTTTCATTATTTTAGCTATTTCTTTGTTTGTAAAGCCTTCAAAATAAGTAAGCCATAAGACTTGCTTATATTCTAATTTTAATTTTCGCATTACTTTATGAATAAGCAACTTGTTTTCTTCTTTTATATAAGATTGTTCAATTGATTCTTGTTCAAATATCATATTGTCATTAATTGGTATCTCTTTTGATTTAGATTTTTTCCTTAAATAGTCGATGGCAATATTTCTTCCGATTACATATAACCATGTTTTAAAAGATGATTTTTCAGTATTCCTAGGTTTTTTTATTCCTAACTTTACAAATGTATCTTCTGCCAATTCTTCAGCAATATGAATATTATTAGTAAAATTATTTAAATAAATAATGAGACCATCTTTATATTCTTTTACAATTTCAATGAAAGCTTCATCATCACCAGCAAGATATCGGCGATAATTAATTGTACCATTCATCAGCTTTTTCCTTTCTAGAAAGATAAATTACTCTTTCGTATATTACACGAAGGAATGAGAAAAAACTCACACTTTTAAATTATTTTAAATAAGGTTTTAAAAACTGACCGGTATAACTTTCTTTAACTTTAACTACTTCTTCTGGTGTTCCGCAAGCGACTACTTTACCGCCTTCGTCGCCACCTTCTGGACCTAAATCGATAATATAATCGGCGACTTTAATGATATCTAAATTATGTTCGATAACTAAGACTGTGTCACCATTATCGACAATTTTTTGTAAAATCTGTAGCAGCTTTTTAATGTCATAGCTATGTAAACCAGTACTTGGTTCATCTAAGATGAATAAACTTTTACCAGTGGGCTTTTTTTGCAATTCTTTAGCCAATTTTACTCTAGCGGCTTCCCCACCAGATAGTGTTGGTGCACTTTGACCTAATTTAATATAAGATAGGCCAACATCCATCAACATTTGTAATTTACTCTTAACTTTAGGAACATTTTCAAAAAATTCAATAGCTTCTTCAACTCGCATTTCTAAAACATCATAGATACTTTTACCCTTATATTTAATTTGTAAAGTTTCTTGATTATATCTTGTTCCATGACATACTTCACAAGGAACATAAACATCAGGTAAGAAATGCATTTCGATTTTTTTAACGCCGTCTCCCCAACAAGCTTCACATCTTCCACCTTTGACATTAAATGAGAATCTTCCTTTATCATAACCTTTTATTTTAGCTTCTTTAGTACTTGCAAAAACTTCTCTTATATCATCAAAGACACCTGTATAAGTAGCTGGATTAGATCTTGGAGTACGACCAATTGGGGTTTGGGATATATCAATTACTTTATCAACATTTTCTAATCCTTTTATTTGTTTGTATAAACCTGGTTTTTCTTTAAATTTATATAAATTACTAGCAACTGCTTTATATAAGATTTCATTAATTAAAGTAGACTTCCCACTACCTGATACACCAGTTACACAAGTAAAAGTATTTAACGGTATTTTAACATTGATATTTTTTAAATTATTTTCTTTAGCACCAATTATTTCTAGTTTTTTACCATTACCTTTTCTTCTTTTGGCTGGAACTTCAATTTTATCAATACCAGCTAAAAATCTTCCGGTGATACTATTAGGATTAGCCATTACTTCTTTTGGTGTACCACATGCTACAACTTCTCCTCCATGTAATCCGGCAAGAGGTCCGATATCAACTAAATAATCACTGGCTAACATTGTATCAGTATCGTGTTCGACAACGATTAAAGTGTTACCTAAATCACGCATTTCCAATAAAGAATTAATTAAACGGTTGTTGTCTCTTTGATGCAAGCCAATACTTGGTTCATCTAAAACATATAAAACCCCGGTTAATCTTGAACCGATTTGAGTAGCTAATCTAATTCTTCCCGCTTCACCACCTGATAAAGTACCAGCACTTCTATTTAAAGTTAAATATTCTAATCCAACATTAATTAAAAATGAAAGACGCGCTAATATTTCTTTAATAATTAACTCTGAAATACTTTGTTGTTCTTTAGTTAATTTTAAATTAGATAAAAAATCTTTTAATTCTTTAATACTTAATTTAGTTACTTCATAAATATTTTTTTTATTTATTAA
>CALVVR010000010.1 GCA_944363915.1 uncultured Bacilli bacterium
ATCTCACCATTTCCACTTAATGTTACAGTGATATTTTCTTTTGCCCAACCATTACTATTGATTAAACTTTCATTATAGATAATATTGATAGTTGGTTCAGTGTCTACTTTAACACATTCACTATCATATTCAAATATATATTGGTTATAATTAGATTCCCAATAATACCAAACACAACCTGATAATTCTTCTTCGGTCACAGGATTTATAATCGATGACTCTAAAAAGCCCTTACTTTGAATTTCACTTAGATAAAGGGCTTGTTTTTCTGTTGGATAACCTATATCATTTTCGATACTATAGCGATACGCTGCTTCTTCTATTGCATCTATCGTTCTGTCTAATGATTTCTCCCGACTATTTTTTATGGCATTATCTATGATGGGAAATGTTATTAAAGCGATTACTGCTAGTATTATTAGTACTCCCAATAATTCAATTAAAGTAAATCCATTATTTAGTAAACACCATCCATTTTTACTATGTGTTAATTCGCGTACATCTTTTTTCATTTCCCTACACCTCTATTTTAACTATTTAAATTTTATCTTATTTTTGATGCTTAGTCAAGCGGATTATCAACATTTTTTACTCAATAATCTTTTTATATTGAATGTTCCTAATACTTCTTCTATTATCTTGTTTTTAAATTAATTGCCTCTATCAGTAATAAATATGTTTATCTTATTTAGATTGCATTTTATAGTTGAAATAGCTTTATATACTAATTCCGCATTTTTATTTTTACCAGCCGCATAATCAACAATTTCTCTATTAAATAAATCTATTATTAAACATATATAATTAACATTAGCATACGTTAAATCACTTACTACAACATCTAATTTCTCATCTCTATCAAATTCTTGATTTAATACATTGTCAACTTTATCATTGTTGCAAATTTCTTTATGAACTTTGTATTGTTTAACTGTTAATATGAGACCAAACCATTTAAATCCATAAATTTTCTAATTCTTTTTCGGCTTACTTGATATCCTAGTTTTTCCAGTTCTATCTTAATTTTTCTTGACCAATAATTATTTTTACTTTCTTTAAATATTCTAATAATTTCATCTTCTAATTTTTTATTAACTCGCTTATTTTTTCTTTTATAATATACCAATACATTGCGCCAATACTGTACTTATCCTTATTTACTAATATTACTTTGATTTTCACCCCATTATCAGCTCCGCTTACTTTAAAATATCTCCCCCCATTTCTAGTTGTTTATTTCTTTTCCTTAATTCTATTAATTCGTTTTCTTCTTTAGTTCTATTATCTGACACTTTAAATGAACCACTATTATTATAATTATTAATCCATTTTGCAAACGCTGATGGCGTCAAATCATATTCACTTCTTGGTTTTCCATTATTATATAAATTTACTACTTTTTGTTTAAATTCATATGTGAATTATCGTCTTTCTCTTCTTTGTGACATGTGTTATTTCATCCTATAATTTTATTACTTCTAATTTAACATGTCCTTAATGAAGTTGTCTAATTTATTCTAACCTATCCAAATAGTATTATTGAATGGGGTAATAATCTTATTAATGTATCAAAAAACTGTCTTTAGATATCATAGTTTCTACCATTTTAAAATAAGAATTATGCTTATTGTTTATCTTTATGAATATAATTTAAAAAGGTCAAATCCTTCGATTTGACCATCTATTAATTACTCATTTATCACTATTTTTTTCCCACCAACACTATTTGACAAAGAGCCCCGATTTTATCATATGTAGTTTTTAGTTTCATCAAAAAGGCTCTTAATATTTAGTAGTTCTATCATTCCAGTAAACACCTTTACTAGGAAAGTTAATATTTAACTCAGGTCGAAGAAAGCCATCACGCAAAGAGTTTATATTTTCGTTTCCACCATCTTCTTGGTTAAATGGTTTATCAGATAATTCCAAATGTAAATGGGCTCCAGTAGAACATTCATCCCAATATTCAGTTCCACTATATCCTCCCATAATACCTATTTGTGTATTTTTTGTGACTACTTGATGTTCTTCAACTGTCACATCACGTAAATGCCAATAACCACTAGTATAAAATTGACCATTAATATAGTGTTGGACATAAACTTTATTTCCTCCACACCAGGAAGTGTCAGAATTGTCAACATATACAACAATCCCATTAGCAATTGAATAAACCGGATAATCACGATAATTAGCGCCACTATCAGACATATCTAAGCCATGATGGAACTCTTTCTCACCAGTAATTGGACTAATTCTCCATCCAGTATAACCAGAAATATAACCAGTAGGAATTGGTCGCCACATAGTTGTATCAGGAGGTAAAACTTCAGAACTACATTGTTCTATTGTCTGATCTTCGCCGCAACCTAAAGAAGTATATAATTTAATTTCTGATTCCATAATTTTTAATTGTTCCTCGATAGAAATAGAATCACTATCTAATTCTGATAATTTATCGCCAAGTTTAGCAACCTCAATTTCCAAATCATCACGTTCATTATTTAGATCAATTTCTTCTTGTTCTAATTCTTTAGTTTTTTGTTCACTTTCTTCTATGTCTTGTTTATACTGTTCTACTAATTCATTATTATATGAAGTTAGTTGTTCCGATACAGCTAATCGGTAAATAAAATCAGTAAAATCTTTAGCACCAAAAGCATACTCTAAATAAGAATTCTCACCATTAGCCACTTGAAAGAAAACTAATATATCATCGATTTCTGATTCTTTATCAGCGATATCTTGATTTAATTCTTCGATTGTATTTCTTAATTCAAACATATTTTCTTGAATATCAAGAATTGTTGTTCTGATAGTAGATATTCTATTCTTTGTTTGTTCAATTTCTTTTTCTGTTAAATTAATTTGCAATTGATTATTTTCGTATTTTTCTTTTAACTCTTCTAATTCCTCACGCATTTCTCTTAATGTCCTGGCTTGAACCTTAGGTATATAAAAATTAGAAACTAATAAACAAACAACAAATAATATTTGGCATAATATTTTATAAAAATTTTTCATAAATCTCACCTAGCTTCTATGTTAATTATATCATATTTTAAAAAAAAATAAAATAATACTTCAAAAATAGTATTATTTTACATAAACAAAATATTGACTTAACCTTTTCAATATTTATCTTTCGATATCAATAAATATATCAAAATTATAAAAAACTAAATTATTTTTCTTCTAATTTAGTCAAAATTTGCTTAATTACTTCAATTGTTTTTTCTTTAGCTGCAGTAGCTGTTTTTTCTAAAACTGGAGTTCCTTTTTCAATTACATAATTTAATAATTCATTAGCTTTTTTTTCAACAGCTTTAGCTTTTTCTTTAGCAATTTTTAAAACTTTTTCTTTATCTAAATCTTCTAACTCGGCTTTTATTTCTGCTATTTTGTTTTCAATATTTTCTTTTACTTCAGTTGCATCAATTTCTTTAGCACTTGCTAATAATTCATCAAATTTTTGTTTTAACTCTTTTCTTGTTTCAGAGCCCTTTTTTGGAGCAAATAAAACTCCTAATCCAGCACCAATAAAAGCACCAGCTAAAAACTTACCTAAACCACTTTTCTTCTTTTCTTTACTCATCATTATCACCTTTCTTTTTTCTACTTAATAGCCAATTAATACCATTAGCAATTGAAGATGCGATTCGATCACTAAAAGAATTAATTACATCAGTTGTATTATCGATCATATCAAATAAACCATTTAATTTATTAACCTTATTATCGACATTGTCAATAATAAGGTTAATTTTATTTAAAGTTTTAATGGATTTGATCATAGCAATAGTTGCCGTTATTACTAGTATAATCAAAGCTAAAAATAATATTACTACAAAAAATTCTTTTACATCAATTACCATTATTTATCCCCTTTCTCATACATACTATCAATTAAATCAAACAACTCGCTTTCTGTAATTGGCGCATCTTTCTTTTCAGTCATTTCTTCATCAATCATATTGATATCATCATCGATAATATCGATAGATTCTTCCTTTTTTTCTTTTGTTTCATCGATTAATTCATCAAATAAATCATCATTTTTAGTTTCGTCATTAAAAAGAATCGAATTATTGCCAACTAAGGTGTCTTCTAAATCATCTTCTAAAGTTCCATAAGCTTTTTTTCTTACTTCATCAATTGATATTCGTGTACTAGTATAAGTAATAGGTGCCTCTTTTTTATGAGTAATATCTTCTTTGTTGTAATTTTTATCTAATACACCATATACTGGAGATATAATTGGTGTCGGTTTAAAATGCTTTTTTTCTTCTTTTACTTTAGTTTGTTCTTTTAAATAACTAGATTTAACTTCTTTTTTAGGTTGTTCTAATTCTTTAAAATATTCATCATCAAAAAATATTGGAGCATTTTTTTCTTCTTTGGTTTCGTTTGGCTCACTTTTTGGTAATTCAGATTCTGTTTTAGGTTTTATCTCTTCCTTTGTTGGTGCTGGTATTTCCACTTGAATTACCTCACTTTTTATCGGTTCTTCAACTTCATCAGTAAATAAATTTTTCATTTTATCAAGTAAACCCATTTTATTCAACCTCCGGTTCTAGTTTTAAAAAATCATCTGTCTCTTTCTTAGAAGTAAATATATCATATTTTTCTTCACTTACTAAAAAATCTTCATCCAAAACAACTTTAATAACATTATCATTAAATTTAACTGTCGATAAAATATAAGACATATTCAAAATAATGTCATTAATATTTTCATAATTAGCTTCTGTTTCCATCTTAGAATAATTGTACATAAATTCAATAAAGTATCGACCATTATCTTGTTTATTTATCTCTAAATATCCTTTTTTACCATTATTATCAATTTTTTTAGAATAATAGGCTTCAGGATTTTCTTTATACTCTTTTTCTACTTTATAATAATAGCTAACAACATCAATATATAAATAATAGTAAATTCCATCACTATATAAAACGTCATTATAATCATTAGTATCGATATATGACACTCCTCTTGGAACATAATATTTATATCCTTTTCCAATTTGATTATATAAATCATTGTCTTTAGACAAAACTACGCTTACAATATTATCAACATCACTAGTATCAATTCTAACAATTGAACAACCAGATAACAAAAGTAGACAACAAAGTAGTAATATTTTTTTCATACGATTCACCTACTCATATATATTATAACAAATTTTACAATATTTTGGCAATTTATTTTACTTTTTTTTGGCAATTTTTATAGTGAGCAATCAGTTTATAAATAGGCATACCTAAATTAACAAATTTTCTTTCGTATTCAGTTTGAATATTATCATCATTTAAATTCGCATATAAATCTAATTTTATTTCTTCAAACAAATAATTTTTTTGGCTTAAAGTAACTAGTGAATATTCAAATAAATTTCTATTATCTGTTTTCATTTCAATAACATAATCATTTTCAAAAATTTTAGCATATTTATCTAAAAATAAAGGACTAGTTAATCTTCTGTTAGTATGTTTTTTCTTAGGCCAAGGATCAGAAAAATTTAGATATATTTTAGTTATTTCCTGATCGAAAACTTCATCAATTATGTTTGCATCAATATTCATTATCTTTAAGTTATCTAATTCAATATCACTTAACTTTTTAACAGTTTTCACTAAAACACTAGCATATTTTTCGATCCCAATAAAATTAATATTGGGATTTTGTTTAGCTTTATTAATAATAAAGTCACCTTTGCCCATTCCTATTTCAATTTCAACTTTATGATTGTTTTTAAATAATTGTTGCACTTTCCCACGATATTCTTTTGGATTTGAGACAACATATTTATTATGACTTATTATATCTTGTGCATTTTTTATATTTCTTAATCGCATAATTTCACCTAATTCAATTATACACCAAATTTAAACTAAAGCATATAATTAATTAGATAAAGGAGGAATTTATGAAAAAAGATAGAAATTGTGGTGGTATCTCACCTATTTATAATATGGGAATGCAAGGCCAATTTCCTGTTATGCCATTAATGCCGATTCCTAATACAATGCCTTACCAATCACAAGCCATGCCTTTTCAAAATATGAATTATCAAACACAAAACGATAGTCAATCAGATATTTTAGCAAGAATATCTAACCTTGAAAAACGTATAAATACACTTGAAGGAATAATTAATTCCAACAATTCTTATAATACTTCGAACTACCAAATGATGTAAAAAAGATTGTTGCAAAATTAAATAATTTTGTCACAATCTTTTTTTGTGTAAAATTTTTAATGTAAGGAAAATGTAAAAATTATGATAACTAGTAATTAAAAAATTTTTATCTTTTTTTATTACTTTCTAAAAATAAAAAGGAAACTACTTACTTTTCTCCTATATAACTTATAGAGGAAATTTTTTTTAAAGAAAGGCGTGATTAAAATAACTTCACAATATTATACATCCAAACATGAGATAATTTTTATGTATATCTTTTTGAATGATAAACAATTACTAAAAGATTTATTAGAAACCATATTAGAAAAAAGAATAGAAAATATAAATATTTTAAATCCTAATTTGGTTACTGATAAAATAAATAATCGAATTCAAAAATTAGATCTATTAATCAAAACAAGCAATGAATATATCAATGTCGAATTAAACGCTAAATTTGATAGTCTTATCTTTACTCGTAATCTTTTCTATGCCTTTAAAATATGTAGTAGTAAAGCCGAAAAAGGCAAAAAAGTTTTTGATCATAATAAAAAAACAGTTCAAATAAACATAAATTTTAATTGTAAACAATTTAAAAAAGATGAATTAGGACTATATAGTAAGCAAAGGAAACTAATAGTAACCGATATTTTGACAATTTTAAATATAAATGTAGACTTATATGTCGAAGATTATTATAATAATAGTAAGAAGTTTAAAAATGGCGAAGAACTAATTGTTATGTTAGGATTAGAAAAAGCAGAATTAGCTAAATTAGCAAAAAGGAGTGATAAAGTTATGCAATATAAGAAATTAGCAGATAAAGTTAATAATAACGATGAAATAATTAGTTGGTTTTCTGCTGAAGAAGAAAGAAAAATGTATCAAGATGCTTTAGTTCGGAAAAGCAAAAAAGATGGTCTAATCGAAGGAGAAAAAAAAGGCAAACAAGCTGGAATTTTAAGTGTAGCTAAAAATATGTTAGCTGAAGGTATGAGCATTGATTTAATTTCCAAATTAACTAAACTAAGTAAAAAGCAAATTAATAGATTATTATAAAAACTATTGCAAAATCAAATGCAATAGTTTTTTATTTAGTTTTTATTTTTACGGATGCATATTTATCATGAGCATTATTACGAGCTTCATAAGCTTTTTTTATAGTTAAAATGATAATTTCTCTGATAGTTTTAGCGCGAAATTTTTCTTTTTCATTACCTTCTAATCTTTTAATAAATTTATTAAAACATCCCATACTATTAGCATACATTAAATAATATGGTACATTATCTAAATTAGCGATATCACCTTTAATTAAGGTCTTCTTCAAATTAGAGTATTTATAATATTCAGTTAAACCAGCTGCAGTTCTTTTACGGAATAAAATAAAATAAATTAAAAATATAATAGCTAATATAATAATAATAATTGAAGAATAATAAGTATTCTTGCCGATTAAGAAAAGACCTAAAAAGATTCCAATCACACAATAAATAATTCCAAAAATTTTAAAGACTAATAAATTTTCGTAATATTTTTCTTCTTCGGCTTCTTCAGTGGCAAAATTAAGCCAATTTGAATAATTTTTTAAGAATTCATCAAAATCTTCTTGAGCTTGATAAACAATATTTTCTAAAGTCAATTTATTTTGATTAGCAAAAAGCATTTTAATCATTTTTTCTTCGCTACGTGATAAATCACTGGTTTTATTGCTTTTTAAAATTCTTTTTTTCTCATCAAAAATTATCACTTTTTTTTCAATTAAATAAAGTAATGAGGAAGCTAAATCATAATTGTTAACTTTTTTTCTAAAAAGATATCCAATTTTAAATGGATTAAGTTGTTCATCTAGTTGAAAATCTTCCATAATGATTCGATGGTTATATTTTTTATAAATTTGATATAAAATAATTATTAAACCAATAATCCAAATGGTTATAATACTAGTCAAAATGACTTTTAAAAATTCTTCTCTTCTTTCAATCTTAGGTTCGATATTCATTAATCTAATTAATAATTCCGTTTTTAATTTATCTGTTTCTCTTAAACTAGAAACTTTTTCAAAAGCTAGATTATAATCATCACGATTATAGCTATTTTCAGCATTATTTACCATATTATAAGATTCTTCTCTTAATTGATTATATTCTTCATCTTTGGGATCAATAGCTTCTAAGTCTAAGTTTTTTTCTAAATTAATTATTTTATCTAAAACAATTTCGTCAGTTGTTTTATCAGTTTTAACAATATCATTATCAAAAATAAGTCTAAAATCAAAAGATTCATCTTTATTTAATGATGCAATATTTATTAAAATTGTTTCTTCATCAACATGTTTAGTTTGTATATTATCAATACCATGCGTCCAAATTTGTAAATTTTCTTGATTATTAGGAATATGGATAATTAATTCTAAATTATTAATATCCTCTTCTACATAGTTAAACAAATACATAGCTAATTCAGAAATATCTTTGTGATTTATAACCATATTTTCTAAAGTGTAGTCAATATAAAAATCTTTATTCATTCGACTTGGATTATAAATTTTATATATTTGCCCATTTTCTGTTTCGGTAATTGTGTAAACACTATGATCACCCTTAGTAGCTTCTAAAACTAATTTAAATAAATCACCAGTCTTTAGAAAATCTTCGATCGTTGCATCTTTTGAATAATCTATTGCTCTTACTTCATTTAATTTTAAACCACTACCATTATATAAATTTTTATCAATACTAGCTAACATATCACCTTTATAACCTTGATAATTATTTTTGTAATTAATAACTCTTTCATAACCGTTATAAATACCTTCCATTTGAAAAGCCTCAATAACTCTTACGTCACCATTTTCTAATATTGTTAAATCAATTCGATAATTAGTTACTTCGTAATCAGCTAAAGCAATTGGTACAAAAAACAAAAAACAGATAATAAAATAAATTATTTTTTTCATTACAAACCTCCAAAAAAAGCTTACTGATGTAAGCTTAAAACGCAACTTTTGGTGCTTCTTTAGAAGCTTCATCAATTTCAAAAAATGCTTCTGATTTAAACTTAAACAATGAAGCAACTATATTTGATGGAAAAACTTCTAATTTATTTTTATAATTAAGAACTGCATCGTTATAAAATTGTCTAGCATATTGAATTTTATCTTCTGATTCCTTTAAATTATTTTGTAAGTCTAAAAAGTTTGTATTAGCTTTTAAATCAGGATATGCTTCAGCTACTGCCATAAGTCTACCTAACGCACGTGATAGTTCACCATCAGCTTTAATTTCTTCTTCAGTTGTTTTAGCACCAACAAGTTTATTTCTTGCTGCGATAACATTTTCTAAAGTTTCACTTTCATGTGTTGCATAACCTTTTACTGTTTCAACTAAATTAGGAATTAAATCAGCTCTTCTTTTTAATAGTACATCAATCTGAGCCCATTGATCTTTCACTTTATTTCTTAAAACAACTAAACTGTTGTAAGTTGTTCCAACAAATAACAATATTAATACTATTATTAAAGCAATTATTATTAGGGCAATCATCCAACCTTCCATATTTTTAACCTCCATTATCATTATATAATATTTTAAATAAAAAATAAATACATATTTTAAAAATTTTTAGACAAAATAAAATTGAAAGGAAATGATTATGATGAATATTAATATTAGAAAACATATTTTAGATAACTTTAAAGGAGCTGAAAAAGATGAAATTAAAGCTTCAATCGAAGCTTCTATAAAAGAAAAAGATGAGATCACCTTGCCTGGATTAGGCGTTTTTTTTGAAGAATTATGGTGTCATAGCGACGATAATAGTCGTGAATATATCTTAAATACGTTAAAAAATTCATTAAAATAATAAAAAAAGGTTGACAAAATCAATCTTTTGAATTAGTATATATAGTACCAATTCGGAAATATTCGAATTGGCGCTAGTATCACACTAGCCAACCCCTTTTTATTCTTTTATGCGAACTATTCCTCAGGGGGGAATAGTTCTTTTTTGTACCCCTTTTATTCTAGTACGATTCCATTATAATATATAAAAAATAGCTAAGTCAATATATTTTATTAATGGCAATGTCAAGATGTGTCAATTATTTTAACTTTATTTTATCTTTAGCTACTTCTTCTAAGGCTCTTCCGATTGGTTTTTTAGAAACATATTCATATTCTTTTAATTGATAATGATGTGTTTGTTCAATCTCATGAGCTCTTTTCGCTACGATATTTACTAATAAATATTTTGAACCAACTTGATTAAGTAGCTTGTCAATAGATGGATAAATCATTTTAATCACCTTCCTATACTTATAATAAACTAAAAATAATATATTTACAACTAATTTCTTAAAATTTGACATTATTTGACAATGTCTCTTAAACCTTTTAATATTTCATACATTGCCCAAGTATCTTGACAGCAGTATTCAACTAATTTTTGATATTTATATTCATATTCTTGTTTATTCATCGTCTTAAATTTTGCATATGTTACTAAAGCTTCTACGCCATTAGATATATCCATTCCTTTATAAGTTAAATTACTAAATAAAGGAAGGATTTTTTTAATAGAAAATGATCCTTGCATATCTTCATGGTAATAATTAAATAAAGAAGCTTCTTCTTTAGTATAACCTAAGTTCTCATATAATTTAGTATTAGTTTTAGTAATATTCATCAAATCAAAAACTCTATTTCTAATATTTAATAAGTCTTTTTTATAATCAGGAAAAATATCGGCTAATTCTTTTAATCTACCTTTTTCAAATGATTCATTATAAACTAAAATTGTTCCTTTATCGCCAATATATTCGATTAGTTTTTGAATTAACTCTTCCCGATGATCTTGTTCATCTTTAGCTAAATAACCATAATGATCTTTTACTTTATCACAAACTCCTTCTTCTTTTTCAATGTGCAAAGAAAATTGAAAAACTGACTGGGTATACGGTTTTTCGCCTTTAAATCTAGGTAACGGACAAGGAAATGTTTCAAAATCTAAGTGGTATACTGGATAAGTTATTTGTTTTAAACCATCTTTAATCTTATTTTTATTGATATAAGGAATATGGGTTTTAACAACTTCTTTTTGAATTTTATTTTTTTCTCTTGTTAAATCTTCGTCACTAACTTCTAACATATTAGTTATCCCACTATTAATTAATTCATAAACTGATTGTTTATTAAAGCCATAATGATTATCTAAATAAGTTAAAACCGAATTTTTTTTAGGCAAAATGTCAAAACATAAATCAAAATATTGGCATTCTGTTGATTTTTTATTTTCACAAAATTCTCCTACTTCACATCTTTTACTATCTAATCTAGCAATATATTCTTCTAATTTTTTTCTGTCTTGGTCAATTATTTCTTGATAATCTTTCGTAATAGAAGTTAAATCAAAATAAGCAATTATATCATCACTATAAATAGGTATTCCTTTTTCATATTTACCATCAAAAGTATAATCAGCATTTAAAACCGCTAAATAATAATGTACTTTATCAATCTTATCTAGCTGGTTGTTTTGTTTTAAATCATTTTCAATAATATATCTTTGAATAGCTAAATCATAAACATAATGCCCTGCTTTATCATATCTATCTAATAGTTTATCTCTTACTTTGTAATATTTATTAGGTAAATTTTTATTATTATCTTCTAATAAATAGTAAATATTATTTTTCTTTTCAAAAATAGAAATAAAATCTTCTTCTTTATATCCAATACTTAAAAATTTATTGCTAGTAGTTGCTTTTACTTCAATAATATTAAATGAATCATTATCTTCGTTATAAATATCGACATAACAAATATATCTAATCCCATTTATTTTACAATCAAAACTTTCTTGTTCAAAAGTATTATAAGCATATTTAAAACTACCTTTAAAATGATTTTTAGCGTATTTTCCAGCTAGTATTTCAACTTCATTATAGTAAGGTAGCATAACTTCCATTTGTTCATCTACGTTAGCTTCACTAGCTAGTTCTTTTAATAATTCATTTTGTTCTTCTTTTAAATATTCTTCATAACTAATATCACTATTTAATACTTCTTTTTTTAAATCATCTAATGCAACAAATCTTGGACATCTTGTATAGTTGATAAATTTAGTTTTTGTTATTGCCATATTTCACCTTCAAATCATTATATATTTGATCAATTTTTTCTTTTGTATAAATTCGTTCATTTAATCTTTTTTCTAAAGTATTATAAATAAATCTTCTAGTTGTTAGCCAAACACCTGTTACTTTAAAAACAATTCCTGGCTGGAGAATAAAATAGTGATAAATATCGGCTTTGACAATAAAAGGATTATTTACTCTCTTATCATTTATTGTCCACTCTAAATCATTAATATCTCCTTTTAAAATACCGCTTTTTCTAATTGTAGCAAACTCAAATACTCCTGCTTCGTTAATAACAATTAAATTATTATTAATAACCAATGTTTTTTGATAAGTATTTAAATTATTAATTTCAGCAATAATCAATTCATTATCAGAATATCTCCTCATTTTACGGAAAGGACTACCATATTTATCAATATTGATCATTAATTTTATTACTGTCAATGTGTTTAAAATAACAAAGACAAAGAAAAGACATGTTAAAGGAAAACTAAGTAAAGAGTTTAACATAAAAACACTTAAAATACGTAAAACAACTATTGGTGCAACAATAATATAGACAATAGCTAAAGCAAAAAACAAAACTTTATTTATTTTTTTCATTTTACCACCATATTAATAATAACACATTTAACTTAATAATAAAAGTACCGATTTAATCATTACTTATATCATTGTTTTTTTGTTCATCAACACTATTTGACAAAGAGCTCAAAAAAACAATTTTTCGATTTTACTCTACTAAACTGTTTTTATTATAGTTATAGTAAACTAAATTTTAAAGTTGTAAAAGTCAAAGTCTATTGTTTATTTAACAGCAATGTGTTTTTCATAAAGTTTTAACAATTGACATTTTTATTAGTTTTTATCTTAATACTTACACGAGCTTATGTTTGAAATCTATGGGAAGAGGACGGCACGCGCGCTGATGTAACTGAACGCATCACCATTGTAGTAGTTGAAGTGGAACACGCCTGCGTTAGAACCATTGCCGTAGTTGCCGCCACGGAGGAACCAAGAGTGACTAGAGTAGACGAAGCCCGCGAAATCATCATACCATCCACCTGTACTATTTCCATAAGTCTTCAATGTCTCTTTTGTAGCGTCTCCTAGTTTGCCTCGACTATGGGTAGACCAATCGCTGCTATATGTATACTTGTCATAATACTTCGCATTTGGTGCACTACTAAATCCAGCATAACTTGAATAGAATGATCCACTACTATTGACCATGTTGCCCATTACGTATTCCCATGATCCTCCTGACATGTCATACACACCATACACATTTCCTGTTGTACTTTGTCCTGTATTACTTTTGTATGAGGTTGTACTATTTCCTCCTCCGGTATAATAGCTACTATTACTATTGATTGTTATATCTGTTATTCCTAGTCCGTATTTACTTTGTTTTAGGTAAGCTACTGCTCCCCATTCCATATTTTTCATCATATGTGAGTCGCCACTTAAGCTATAATTACTTCTTATGTTTTGGATAGCTGTGAAGAAGTTTGATACGGTTGTACTTCTTAAGCTTTGTACTCCTGGCTTTACTGTTATCTTACTTGTACTTCCACTCACTTCAAACTTACCTACCCAGAAGCCACTTACTTGTTCACTTCCAAATGTAAACGCTGGATGAGTATACCAATTTCCATTTGATGCATTCGTACATGTTTGACTACTACTTCCTGATCCACTTACTGCATCAGTACATTTTACAGTTCCTGTTGTCGCTGTTCCTGATTCAAATGTTACATTGATTAATTGTTGCGATACACTTCCGTTGTTTGCATTAAACAACTGATATTTATATCTTGGTATCCATACATACCATAAGGCTATTTCACTTTCACTTATAGTTTGACCGACACTCTTGCTTACGCCACTATTTAATACAACTGCATTAGCCCATTCTTTACTATTATAGTCATACCATTCTTCACTTATATCTGCATATACCCAATTACTTCCATTATATTTTATTGGTATCATATTACTTGCTAATTCTGGTTTATTCGCTCCTGTTGTATCTTCATATTCATTAGCTTTTACGGTAATTGATTTAGTTGCTGTTGTTGTTTTTCCATTTCCGCCTGTGGCTGTACAACTTAAGGTACGACTTCCTACTGCTAAACTACTTGTATTTGTTGGGGTACATGATATACTTCCCCCACTCGTACTATAACTTACTGTAAAGTAGTTTGCTACCACATTACTTGCTCCTTTTTTTATTTCTACTGTTCCTGATTTTGCTGCTAACGTTGGAGCATTTTTATCTACTTTAATTGTATAAGTTCTTGTAGCTGTATTTCCAGCTTTATCTGTCGTTGTTATTGTAACTGTTCTTCCTGTGGTGTTACTTGTAATACTTGATATACTGCTTGTTGTATTATTATGCCCCGATAAACTATCTGAACCATTAGATACACGCACTGTTACATTAGAAGTATACCAACTATTACTTCCTAATGTTCCACTAAATGTAGCAGTTCCTGCTGTTGGTATCGTCTTATCTAATTTAAAACTTTGGCATAAGGCGTCACTACTTCCTAAACTATTAGTAGTTAATGCACATATATAATTTGTTCCTTCACTTGTAATAAATTTGGTATTATTTCCTGTTTCTACTATTTCATTTGGTTCACATTCACTATCTGCTAGACAGTATTTTATCTCACCATTTCCACTTAATGTTACAGTGATATTTTCTTTTGCCCAACCATTACTATTGATTAAACTTTCATTATAGATAATATTGATAGTTGGTTCAGTGTCTACTTTAACACATTCACTATCATATTCAAATATATATTGGTTATAATTAGATTCCCAATAATACCAAACACAACCTGATAATTCTTCTTCGGTCACAGGATTTATAATCGATGACTCTAAAAAGCCCTTACTTTGAATTTCACTTAGATAAAGGGCTTGTTTTTCTGTTGGATAACCAATATCATTTTCGATACTATAACGATATGCGGCTTCTTCGATTGCATCTATCGTTCTTTCTAATGATTTTTCCCGACTATTTTTTATAGCATTATCTATGATGGGAAATGTTATTAAGGCAATTACTGCTAGTATTATTAATACTCCCAATAATTCAATTAAAGTAAAAGCATTATTTAGTAAACACCCTTCATTTTTGCTATGTGCTAATTCATGTACATCTTTTTTCATTTCTCTACACCTCTATTTTATCTATTTAAATTTTATCTTATTTTTGATGCTTAGTCAAGCTTAATTTTACAAAAAATTAATATATAATCTAAGCAACTAGAGTTAGAAGATTTATGAATAATTTATAGTTAGAATAGCATAACTTATAGTTTATAGTGGTTTTTTTTGCTTTATTTTTAAATATAATTACAAACCATATTAAAATTATCACTAGTCTATAATATCTTTATGTTCTTTAAAATATAGCTAAAAATAAAATTTGATTTATTATACATATTTTACTTTCATTAATTTCCATTTTAATTAATAGGTTATTTTTATCATAAAATATAAATAACATAATTTTATGTAGTTTCATATTTCATAATAACTTTATTTAATATTACTTCTTTTAATAATTAATTAGATGTTTCAAAAATTAACTAAACTATTATCATTAAAACTATAATAATTGTTTTTACCAATAATAATATGATCTAAAACTTTAATTCCTAGTATTTTACCTACTTCAATTAATTGCTTAGTCATAACAATATCATTATTGGAAGGAGTAACATTCCCTGATGGATGATTGTGAATACATATAATACTTGAAGCGCTTAACAGATAAGCTTCTTTAAATATTTCTCGAGGATGAATTAAACTTTCATTAATCGTTCCAATAAATAATAATTTATCTTTAATAATATGGTTTTTGGTATCTAAATAAACACAATAAAAAAATTCTTGTAATTTATCTTTTAATTTATCCTGATAATATTCATAAATACTATTTGAAGAATAAATTTTAATTTGATTAAGATTATCGATTTTTTTATTTAATCTTTTTCCCAATTCAATTGCGGCTAATAACTCACAAGCTTTAGCTTTGCCAATTCCTTTTATTTTAATTAATCTTTCTAAATTAATATCTTTTAAATTACTAATATTATCTAATTGTTTTAAAATGTTACTAGCTAAAACTTTAACGGAATTTTCTTTAGTACCTGTTTTAAGTAAAATAGCTAATAAATCTTCATTACTTAAATATTCAACTCCTTTATTTATTAATCTTTCTCTAGGTCTTTCATTTAAAGGAATATCCTTAATTAAAACATTCATTATTCCTCCTTATATTTGCTTAATACTTGTTTACATATTTCTTTAATTGTATCTTCATCACTAGTATTATTTAAAACCATATCATATTGTCTTAAAGTTTCAATAAATTCTTGGTCAGTTAAAGTAGTTGTTTTAATAATGGTATTAATATCTTTACTTTTATAGTATTCTTGAAGTTTATTAACATTCGAACTATCCAAAGAAATACCGATATAAACGTAATACATATCATCGATAACACTATAAATATAATCAGTTAAATGAGTAGTATTTTCTTGCATACTTTCCATACTTGAATAAACACCTTGTTGAATTAAATAAGCAGTTTCACTTTCGTTAAAAACAGGAAAAATATCTGTTTTTTCATATTCTTTTAACATATAAAAAGACAATAAAAAACCGACTAATAAAGATACGATAATAGTTAATAAATATTTTTTCATAATTCTTCACCATTATTATCATACCCTATTAATCAGTCGAAAAATGTCGAATTTATTTCATTAATTCAATTATTTTAGTAACAATATCATTAACATGAACATCAAACACTTGATTAGTTTCTCTAATCTTTAATTCGACTAAGTTATCTTTGGCTTTTTTACCAACGGTTATTCTATATGGTATACCAATTAAATCCATATCATTAAATTTAACGCCTGCTCTTAAGTCACGATCATCTAAAATAGTATCAATATTATTATTCATTAAGTTATTATATAAAGCATTAGCAATTGATTTTTGCAAATCATCTTCTTTATCAATTAAAACGATACTTACTTTAAGTGGCGCAATATTAACTGGCCAAATAATACCGTGTTCATCATTTTTTTGTTCGACAACACTTGCCATAATACGTCCTAAACCAATTCCATAACAACCCATAACAACTGGTTTTAAAGTATTATTTTCATCTAAATAATTTAAATCTAAAGCTTTAGAATATTTAGTTCCTAATTTAAAAGTATTACCGATTTCAATACCATTTTTAAAATATAGTTTTTTACCACATTTCGGACAAGCGTCAAATTCTTTAACATTTTTAATATCCCCAATATAATCATATTTAAAATCAGAAGTGTTGACATTTTTATAGTGGTAATCTGTTTTATTAGCCCCGACTATATAGTTATATTTATATAATATATCATTATCAATAACTATTTTTATATCTAAACCAATTGGACCAGCGAAACCAACTTTAGCATTAGTAACATCTTCTACTTCTTCAAAACTAGCTAATTCTATTTTAGTTCCACCAACTAATTTTCTTAATTTAGTTTCGTTGATTTCTCTATCACCACTAACTAAACAAGCATATAAAATATCATCAATTTTATAAATCAAAGTTTTAACAAATTTATCTTTATTTTCTTCTAATAAATTAGAAACCTCTTCGATTGTTTTAGCATTTGGTGTATGAACTAATTCTCTTACTTTAGGAGCTTCAGCTTTTTCTTTATTAATAACACATTCACTTACTTCAATATTAGAAGCATATCCACAATCGCATAAAACTAAAATATCTTCACCAATATCGGTAACGGCTTGGAATTCTTCACTTAATAATCCACCCATAACTCCTGTATCGGCGGTTACGATGCGATAATCGATACCAATTCGATCGAATATTTTTTTATAAGCTTCAAACATTTTACGGTAAGATTTATCTAAACCATCTAAATCGGTATCAAAACTATAAGCATCTTTCATAAAAAATTCTCTTACTCTTATTAAACCAAAGCGAGGTCTTGGTTCATCACGATATTTATTGCCAATTTGATATAAATTAAATGGTAAATCTTTATATGATTTTACTTTCATTTTAGCAGCTTCAACAAAAAATTCTTCATGAGTAGGTCCAAGTACTAAAGAACGGTTATAACGATCTTTTAAACTAAACATCGAATCGCCAAAATTATCTCTTCTACCACTACTTATATAAACATCTTCTGGTAATAAATTAGGCATCAATAACTCGTTAGCACCTGCTTTATTCATCTCTTCTCTAATGATATTTTCAATGTTTTTTAAAACTTTTAATCCCAATGGCATATACATATAAATACCATTACCGACTTTTTTTATCATACCACTTTTTACAAGTAAATTGCCACTTACTGTTTCTTCATCTTTAACATCTTCTCTAAAAGTATAAAAAAAGTTTTCACTTAAACGCATACACTTCACCTCAACAATTTAATTATACCATATTTAAGACTAAACACTTACATATTATTTAATTTTTATGAATTTTATTAGATATTAAATCTTTACAACAACTTAATTTAATAATATAATTAAATTGGGTGATGTTATGTTTGAAATTAAATATTTAACTGACGAATATGAATCATTAGCTAATCTAATTTTGGAAAGTTTTCCTGACATAAATACTAAAGAAAACATAATTGAATCATTAAAAAATAGTCCTTATTTAAGTTTAATTGCGGTTAAAGATAACAATGTTATTGGCCATATTATGATCGATATTAGAACTGATATTATTAAAAATAAAACTGTTTTTTATCTTAATTATGTCTGTGTAGCTAGTAGCGAAAGAAATCAAGGAATTGGAACATTACTTCTTAAAAAAGTTGAAGAAATTGCTAAAGAAAAAAATGTAAATTCGATTGAATTTACATCTAATAAAAGAAGATTGTCAGCTCATAGTCTATATTTAAAAAATGATTATCTAGTTAAAGATACTACTTATTTCTATAAAGAAATTTAGTATCTTTTTTTATAATATTACCAAACTCTACAATTCTATGAAACATAAATATTATTTTATCTACTGTTTTATCAGTATGATAATGTCCACAATACCACAAGTTATAATCTATATTCGCTCCAATTTCATCTAAAAAGTATTCAGTTGAATTATCAACAGTATTTTGATCTATTCCTTTTAAAAACATTTCTCTTGGCAAATATTTATAAGGACAAGTATGCGATAAAATAATATCAATTTTATTATCTAAATTTTTTAATACTTTCCTTACCCTATTTTTTGTTTCTTCCGTCGGTTGTTCACTTTCATACCAATTATAACCGTATGTTATTCTAAATTGTTTATCAACACTATAAGCTCCTCCTATGACAAGCACTTTATAATTATTAAAGCTGTATATTTCTCCATCTTTAGCAAATAATATATTGGGGTATTTTTCTTCGTAATATACGACACCATCATGGAATTTTTTTGTTTTATAAGTTTTTATATTTTCCGGTCTTTCTTCATGATTGCCATGAATGCAAAAGAAAGTTATTGGACATTGTAACAAACTATTTTTTAATATATCATCTAGTTCATTGGCATAGTAATTTATTCCTGCGTCACCTAAAATAATCAAAATATCATCTATTGTTGTTTTATTAGCCTTGCAAAAATAAAACACTCCTTTAAAATCTGCATGTTTATCGCCTGTTATATAAATCATTTTTAATCACTTTAATTATATTTTTAAAATTTTAATTGTTATAATTATTTATTTAAGATATTTAAGATCAGTATTATTAAGAATGTTCATTTGCGAAATAGCTATCTTATTTAATCTTTCCAATCGCTCTGATTGTTTCAAACCATAATTGATAAATACTGCATTTAAGTTTTCCAAATTTGCTAAGCATATTAATTCATTCATATTGGCATAATCCCTTATATTTCCATTTGAACTAGGATTTTTGCCACGCCATTCTTTGGCGGTCATTCCAAATAATGCCATATTTAAAACATCAGCTTCCTCAGCGTAAATATGATTAATTTGTTCTTTAGTTAATTCCATTGGCACTAAATTTTGCTTTATAGCATCAGTATGAATCCGATAATTAATTTTTGACAATTCTCTTTTAGCATTCCAACCAAACTGTTTTTGCTCTTCGGCCTTTAATCTTTCAAATTCTTTTATTAATAATAATTTAAATTTGGGACTAATCCACATTCCAAATTCAAAAGCAATATCTTTATGAGCATAAGTTCCCCCATATCTTCCTGCTTTTGACATTATTCCAATAGCATTAGTTTTATTCACCCACTCTTTAACGCTAATCTTATAACTATTTAGTCCAGCTTGACTTTTAATTATGGCGAATTCGCCATAATTAAAATTAGGATTATGTATTTCTTCCCAAATTCCTAAAAATTCAATAGTATTTCTATTTCTCAGCCAATCCGATACAAAAAAATCTCCATCTTTGGATTTAAGCATATCGGTAATTGATATATAGTCTTCATCATTTACTTTAAAATAAGAAATTTTCTGATTTAATACATTTAATTCTGCCATAGTTCCTCCCTAATAATAATTATATCATACAAACATACATTTGTAAATTATTTACAGTATTTTATTATGTGTTGCTATTAGTGAAAAAATCAAAGATTAATAAAAAAATTATAAATTTACAAAAAAAATGTAAACTCAATCGAATTTACATCTAATAAAAGAAGATTATCAGCTCATAGTCTATATTTAAAAAATGATTATCTAGTTAAAGATACTACTTATTTCTATAAAGAAATTTAGTATCTTTTTTATTAGCTCTATAACTTTAATTGTTTTAAAAAGATATGAATTTAATCATATCTATTTTAGACTTTCAAAACCACTTCGTTTAAATAATTTTTCTAAATCATATTTAGTAAAAGTTATAATAGTTGGTCTTCCATGTGGACAGTTAAACGGATTGTGGCATTTTCTTAAATCACTAATTAACGCTTCCATTTCATTAATACTTAAATTTGTATTGGCTTTAATACTTGCTTTACAAGCTAAAGTAGCAGCTAAATGATCGTTAAATTTAGCTAAATCAAAATCTTTTTCTTTACTTGATACTAGTTCTAATATTTTTCTTATTTGTAAATCTTCAAAATCTTTCGTTAACCAAGTTGGATGAGCTTTAATAATTACCGAATTAATTCCAAACTCAGATATTTCAAACCCCATATTTTCTAAAAAATCAAAGTTTTCTTTTAAAACAATATATTCATTATTTGATAATTCGATTGTAAGAGGTAATAACATTGGAATGTTTTCTTTCGTTGGATTAGTTAGTTTTTCTTTAAACATTTCATAATTAATCCTTTCTTTAGCAGCGTGTTGATCAATTAAATACATTCCTATTTCGTTTTGACAAACGATATAAGTTCCATGAACTAAACCAACCGGATCAAGCAAAGGTAATCTCTCTTCCTTTTCTTCTTTTAATTCTTTTTTTTCATAAATAACCGGTTCTTCTTGAATATTAAAATCTAAGGTTATTTCTTCATATTTAGGTTTGTTTTCTATAATAACATTTTCTTTTAAAATTGGTTTTTCCTTAATCTCTTCAACAACAGGAAAATCAGTGATACTTGCTTCAGGAATTAAGGTTTGACAATTCAACTTACTAGTAATCGTTTTTTTAACTAATTCTAATAATTCTTCTTGCTTACTAAATTTAATATCCATTTTAGTTGGATGAATATTAACATCAACCAAACTTGGATCTAACTCAATATTAATAACAACGATTGGATAACGATTATCTGGTTTATAAGAGTGATAACTATCGTTAATCGTTTTATTTAATTCTTGATTTCTTACTACCCTTCCATTGACTAATATTACCATATGGTTACGTCCAGCTCGATTAATTTCAGGGAGACTAATAAAACCATTAATACTATAATCATCATCTTCACCATTTATTTCTAACATTTTACGAGCAATATCAACACCATAAATAGCACTTATTGTTTTAAGTAAATTACCAGAACCATCTGTTTTTAAAACAACATTATTGTTATTAATTAAAGTAAATCTAATCTCTGGATGTGATAAAGCGATTTTATTAACATAATCAGTTATACTAGCTAATTCAGTATATAAACTTTTCATATGTTTAAGACGAGCTGGTGTGTTATAAAATAGTTCACTTACCTCAATAACTGTTCCTTTTCTAGCATCAGTATTTTCCACTTTAACTAATTTACCACCTTTAATATTAACTAAAGTTCCAACATCGCCAGTACTTGTTTTAAGTAAAACATTACTAACAGAGGCAATACTAGCTAAAGCTTCACCTCTAAAGCCTAAAGTATTAATGTTATATAAATCAGATTCATCCATTATCTTACTTGTTGCATGACGACTAAAAGCGACAACCGCATCTTCTTTATCCATACCAGTACCATCATCAGTTACTTTAATTAAACTAGTCCCCGCTTCTTTTAATTCAATTTTTATTTCACGACTATCTGCATCGATACTATTTTCAACTAATTCTTTAACGACTGAAGCACATCTTTCAACCACTTCTCCAGCCGCTATTTTGTTAGCTAAAATTTCATCCATTACTCTTATTTTACTCATATACTTCACCTAATTAATAGTATATCAAAAAAACAAGCTCAATGTTTATATAAATTAAAATTTTATAACAAATATCACATAAAATTTGATATAATTGAAAAAAGGAGCGATAATATGGAATATAACATTTACTGTGACGAAAGTTGCCATTTAAAAAGTAATAATAGCGATTATATGCTTATTGGTGCGGTTGAAATTACAAAAAAGAAAAGACTTCTTAATTTTAGAAGTCTTTTTTAAACGGATAACGCAACTAGTAAATAGTTGCGTTTCCAGGACTCATATAATTCTTGATCATTGAGTGATTTAATTGTAGCATATTTTATTGACTATGTCAAACCATGGTATACACTAACAATAAATAATATGATATATTATTTATAAATTATACATGTTTTGTCTTCACTTCATAACTTAGAATAAAACTATATTTTATCTTTTAAATGATTGATTAATTACTTTTTCTTTTAAAGTGCTGTCAAAAAACAACTTTAAATATTCCAAATCGCCAGTCATTGCACTTACAATTGAACCATTCAACAAATTTTTTTTATCAGCATCATCGATGTTAGAAAAATCTAATTCATAGTTTAACGAATTATTTAAAGAAATAAATCCCACAACTTGCCTTAAGTATTCTCTTAATATTCGACCATTACCTTCTCTAAATGGATGAATAATATTTAACTCCGAATAATAATAGGCTAAAAATTGAACAATATCCTCTTTTGTTTTCATTTTTTTAGTATCATCTTTCATCTTATCAATAGTCATTCTTAAATAACTTGCAATGAATTCTGGTCTACAAAAAGGTGTATTGCCTTTAGTTATATTTTCTTCTCTTATTTGACCAGCAAATGGATAAAGATGGTTGAAAACATAATTATGAATCTTTAATAAGTAATCAGCACGAAATAGCTCAAATGCTTTGGGCACTTTCTTGGTTTGTAAATCTAAAAGCATTAAAGCACTAATTCTTCTTTCAACAATATCTAAAGTTTTTTGATCTGTTATTCCTTGATAATTAATCAAAACTTCACTATCAGGATAACAATATTTTGATTGGGTATTTAAAATGTGATTGATATTATCTTTTGTTGGCATTTTTTTCCTCATGTTCTATTTCATTAGCTAATCCATAAAGAAGAGAATGAATAGCATTATCACCAAGACGATCTTGGTATTTTTTAAAAATTCTCAATATCAACTCTTTTTCTTTTTCAGAAATATTATATCCTTCTACTTCAACATTACCAATTGCTGAATCAACTTTTTCTTCTAAAGATTTATCCCCCATAATATCACCTAAAATAATTATATCAAAAATAAAAGAAAAAGCAAATCAAATGCTACATATTTCTTAATTTTGCATCTAATTTGCTTTCAACATCTTTAATAATTTTATCAAATAAAATATTAACTTCATCTTCCGTTAAAGTCTTAGTTGGATCATTAAATGTTAATGAATAAGCAATTGATTTTTCATCATTTTCTAACTTCTCACCAGTATAGACATCAAATACTTCAATATTAGTTAATAATCTACCACCAGATTTTTTAATTATATCACTTATTTCATTAGCACTAACATCTTTTTTAACAACGAAAGCTAAATCTTTGTTAATGCTTGGGTATTTAGATACTTCTTTATATTTTAAAGGTTTAATATTAGTAATTAAAGCATCCATATCAATTTCAAATAGATAAATATCATCTTTAGCTAAGACTGGATGAATACGACCAATAATACCTATTTCTTTTCTATCTAATAATATTCTAGCACTCATACCAGGATGCATATTGGGTATTTCTTCAGCTATTAGAGTATAGCGGTTCTTTAAACCCAAATAATCTAAAATATTTTCTAATATTCCTTTAATTAAGTAAAAATCAACAGATATTTTAATATTATGCCAACTATTATTGATATAATTTCCATTCATTAAAACACATATTTTACTAGTTTCTTGATAATTTATATCATATGTTTTAGCTATTTCATAAATCATAATATCATTTACTTTATGAGTTTTATTAAAAGAATAAACATTTAACAAAGATGGGATTAAAGTTGTTCTTATATATTCTTTATCACTGCTCATTGGATTTGGTAACACTATATTTTCTTTATGATCATATTTAAACAAATCAGCCATTTCATGAGATACTAAGGTATAAGTTTTTACTTCATTTAATCCTAAGCTTCTTAGTCTTTTAGAGATTATTTTACGGTATTTAACATTTCCAACATATTCACCTTTTCTATTTGTCGTTTTTGGTAAAGTAGAAACTAAGTTATGATAACCATATAATCTGCCAATTTCTTCAGCTATATCATTAACGTTAGGATCGATATCTAGTCTTCTTTTAGGAATTGTAACAATGAACTTATCACCTTTTACTTCATAGTCAAAATCCAATCTTTTAAGTTCTACTTCCATATCTTCATGACTAATAGTAATACCTAAAATTTTATTAACTTCATCAGCTGTAAATTCAACTATATTAGGTGTTTTATCAACTAAATCATGCATTACCATTCCCTTTAAAATTTTAGCATCAGCATATTTTTCTAATAAATGACAAGCCCGATTAATAGCTTTCAAAGTATATTCATAATTTAATCCTTTACCATATCTAATTGATGCTTCACTTTTTAAATTTAATCGATTAGCAGTATTTCTAATACTAACCGCATCAAAAATCGCACTTTCAATTAAAATATTTTTGGTATTAATATCGTCTTCCGTGTTTTCGCCACCCATAACCCCAGCAATACAAACTGGTTTACTGCCATCAGTAATAACAATATCAGTTGCTTTTAATTGTCTTTTTTTACCGTCCAAGGTAACAATTTCTTCATCTTCTTTAGCATCTCTTACTAAAATATAATCGCCTAATTTATCTTTATCAAAGAAATGGAGAGGTTGCCCATACTCTAACATGACATAGTTAGAAATATCGACAACATTATTAATTGGACGCATACCAGCAGCCACTAATCTTTTCTTAATAAAGTCAGGACTTTCTTTTATTTTAACATCCGTTACCATCTTAGCTAAATAATAAGGACATTTATCAGTTTTTACTTCCAATTTAAAATGATTATTAATATTGTCATTAATTTCACTATAACTATCATCTGGTAAAGTTACTTTTCTATTTAAAATAGCAGCAATTTCATAAGCAAAACCGATGTGATAATAACAGTCATTATTACGGTGTTTATGAACATCTAGTTCATACAAAGTATCTTCTAAACCTAAATATTTTAATGGATCCTCACCAACTTTAGCCTTATCATCTAATTCATAGATTCCTTTACTATAAGTTTCTTCATTTTTTTCTTCTAGTCCTAGTTCATATAAAGCACAAATCATACCATTAGATTCAACATTTCTAATTGTACTTTTTTTTATTTCAAAATTACCGGGTAATATTGCACCGGGTAAAGCAACAATTACTTTAATTCCTTTGCGAACATTTTTAGCACCACAGACAATTTGTTTAATTTCATTTCCTACATTTACTTGGCAAATGTGTAAATGATCACTATCAGGATGATCAATACAATCAACCACTTCGCCAATTACTAAATTATCAATCTTATTACTTATTACTGCTTCAACATTGATACCAGCTTTAGTAATTTTAACAGCTAATTCATTTAAATCTTGATCACTTATATCGATATAATCTTTAACCCAATTTAAACTTATCATCTACTCACTTTCCTTTCTATCAAAAATTGCTGATTCTCTTAAATCAGTGTTATAGAAAACTCTTAAATCATCTATACCATATTTAAGCATAGCTAATCTTTCAGCACCAAAACCAAAAGCAAAACCTGACCAAGCTTTTGGGTCATATCCACACATTCTTAAAACATTAGGATGAACAACTCCAGCTCCAGCTACAGTTATCCAACCAGTATGTTTACAAATATGACAGCCACTACCCTTACAGTTAAAGCAACTAATATCAACTTCTACTGATGGTTCTGTGAATTGATAATAGCTTGGTCTAAATCTTGTTTCAATGTTTTCACCAAATAATTTTTTGACAATAATATCAATTGTTCCTTTTAAATCAGATAAACTAATATCTTTATCAACTAACAAACCTTCTATTTGCATAAATTGATGAGAATGAGTTGCATCATCATCATCACGACGGTAAGTTTTACCAGGACAAATCATTCTAACTGGTTTTTCACCACGACAAGCTAACATCGTTCTTACTTGAACTGGAGAAGTTTGACTCCTAAGTAAAATTTCTTCTCCTTTAATATAAAAAGTGTCTTGAGCATCACGAGCTGGATGTCCTTTAGGAATATTTAACATTTCAAAATTATATTTATCCTCTTCTACTTCTGGTCCATCGACAACATCATAACCTAAAGATATCAATAATTCTTCAACTTCTTCAATTAATTTTTCTAGTATATTAGGAGTTCCCATCGGAATTTTCGTACTAGGTAAAGAAATATCAATTTTTTCATTTTTTAATTTTTCATTTAAAATATTTAATTCTATTTCTTTATTTTTATCGTCAAAAATTCTTGTTACTTCTTGTTTTAAAGTATTAATTATAGGACCATATTGTTTTTTTTCTTCGATTGATAGTTTCCCTAAATTAGAAACTAACTCACTAATAATTCCTTTTTTTCCAATATATTTAACTCTTATATCATATAAAGTTTTTAAATCAGTTACATTTTTTATTTTCTCAATTACTTCTTCTTTTATTTTTTTTGTATCTATCATAATTATCTCCTTCCATATATTTATTTTCAAAATAAAAAGCAATTTATCCCAAAGGACGAATTGCTCGTGGTACCACCTTAATTTGTAGCTTAACTACCTTTTTGACTATAACGCGTCACCAAAACAAACTCCAAAGGTGAATTCCTAAAAGATTATTTAAATGTTTCCACCAACCACATTCTCTCTTGTAATAACTACTTTTAGTACTACTTCTTTTTCACAGTTTATCTAACTCTTGATTGATCAATAGATTGTTCTTTAGTTGGAACAATTTCTTGACAAGCTGTTACTACTTCATTTAATCCCGGATGTGGATGAGAAAAACATTCTTCAGATAACATCCATGTAGTAACTTTATCAATATTACTAGGACTTTTAAGTAAACACAACTTAATAATTCTAGGATAAGTATCTTTTAAAGTACTCTCGTTATTTAGGCCATTATTCATTAGTCTCATAATATCCATAAATTCATTCATATAAAACTCCTTCTAACAAACACTATTCATTATCAAAGTTTCATCATTGTTGAAATAAGCATTAAATAAAGTATCATTGCCAATAACTTCAGCAATCATATTAGTTGCTACTATTTCGTCTTCATATTCAGAAATTTCTTCATTACCAACTAAATAATTAGCTAATATTTCAGTATAACCAATATTTAAAGCTTCATAGGCATTATCTTTATTAAATCCAGTAAAATTATCTTTAGCAGTAATCATATTTAACAATTCACGCATTAAAACATGCTTACAATCAATACTGTCATCTATTTTAACTAGATTGATTAATATTTCGTTATCAATTGGGTCATAACAAGATGAATTTTTAATTAAAAATCGACTTCCTTTTATTATTTTTAAAGTCTTTAAACGTTCATTTAAGTTAGCTAGATTAACATCAGGAAATTTACTATTAAATAAACTAATTAATTCCATTAAACAATCTTTGATGTCATCAGTTAAATTAGGGTTGGAATTTAATGAATTTTTAATTTCATTTAAGTCCATTTTTATCACCTATTTGTTATTTTAACATAATTTTTACATAATTACAATTTTTTTATGTTATTTTTATAATTTTAATGAAAGTATTTTGGGAATTGTTTGATCTGATTTAACTTTTTTATAAGCTTTAATAATAATTTTAATAACTTGTTTTCTGTCTTTAAAAAAGTCTTGAAAATTAGCCGATTCAATCAAATTATGAAATTGATCATTCAAATCCATAATTTTTTCATTAGAAATTAATAAAAAGATTGATCTTAATAATGATTGATAAACTAATACTTTGGTCATAATATCATCTTGTTTTAAATCATAATCATTTAAAACTAACAATTCTTTTAATATATAGTAGTAAAAATCCACGCCATACCAATCTTTCATCTTATCGATCACTTCGTCTGGCAAATCATTAATTTGACCAATTAGTTTAATCCCAATATAAGGATTCTGTTCAATTTCAAAACTATTTTTTAGCATACAAGTTTCAATACCAGAATACAAATAACTACTCGTATACTTTATTTTTTTTAAATTATTAATATTTTTTTGATTAATATTATTTTTAGTTTGCAGTTGAACAATTGCCAAAAAACAATTTATTATATCTAAAACTATATTTTCTCTAACTTTTAAACCAATTTTAATAGATTGAATGGGTTCTTTATCATCCAAACCATTACTTTTAAAAAAAGATTTGATTCCATCAGTTAAATGTTGTTTGTTTTTGGTAAGATTTTGCGTTATTCTATGAATAATTCTTAAAATTATTGAAGTCGAATCAAAGTTTAATAATTCTTGAAAAAATTTTTCCGATTCAAATTCGTCAATTTTATTATCGACTAAAAAATTTAAAAGCTGAGTGTTTTTTACAAAAGAATTACCAATTTTTTTATAGATATCATTTTCCTCAAAAAGTCTTTTTCTTAATCTATTTATTGCCAAGTTATATTCATCTGTATTTTTTTTATCTTCTAATTCTAATTCATATAATTCATTATATAAATCTAAAATTTGTTGACTGATTTTAATTAAATTATTTATATTTTGATAATCTTGTTCATTTAACTCATATTTTTTCATAAAATCTCCTCGAAATACCAAGTATAATACCATAAAAATTTAAATTTGACAAATTTATAATCCCTTAAATTGTTTTTTACTATCTTTTAAACTAGCTTTAGTAATAATCTTATTGCCATATTTTTGTTTTAAATTGTCAATCACAGCATCAACTTTTGAATCTTCAATATTATCATTGATTTCAAATAATGAAGATTGATAGATGACATTATCAACTAATTTATCCAATCGAACCCCAATTAATCTAATTTTTTCATCATTCCACATTTCATCTAGTATTTCTTTAGCTATTTGGTATATTTCATTAGTTATATTAGTTGCATTAGTTAATTTTTTCTGATGTGATCTTCTTTTAAAATAATTATCCTTCAAAATAACACAAATAACAGTTGCATATTTTTTTTGTTTTCTTAATCTAACACTAACAGTTTCACATAAATTCATTAAGTAAGGATATAGTCCATCTTTCGTTACTATATCTTTTTCTAACGTTATTTCATTACTAATTCCTTTAGGAACAAAAGTTTCACTATCAACAATACTATCATCAATTCCTCTTGCTTGATTGATTAAAAAACTAGTTTGGTTTTTAAAATAAGGGTATAGTTTATCATAGGAAAAATTAGCCAAATCACCAATTGTTTTGATTCCTAGATTCATTAGTTTTTCACTGGTTTTTTTACCAATCATAAATAAGTCACTAATTGGTAAAGGATACATTTTTGTTTCTATTTCATAATTGTATAAGGTATGAATTTTATTTGGTTTACTAAAATCGCTAGCCATTTTCGCACATAATTTGTTATTGGCAATTCCAATATTAACCGTGAATTTTAAAGTTTCATATATTTCTTTTTGAAGTTTTAAAGCAAAATCATACTGATCACCATACATTTTTTTTACTTTACCATAATCTAAATAGCATTCATCAATACTTGCCACTTCAATATCAGGGGTATATTTACTTAACAAAGCAAATAATTTATTACTCATCTCACTATAAAATTTATAATTAGGAGGATATATTTTTAAAACAGAACATTTTTTCTTAGCTTCATATAAAGTCATCGAGGTATAAATACCTAATTTTTTACAAGCATTAGATTTAGCTAAAACAATTCCTTTTCTTGCCTTGGGATCACCGCCAATAACAGCATAAGAATTTCTAATATCATAGTTATAACCATGATTAAGTAAATCAATAGCTGTCCACGATAAAAAAGCATTATTAACATCAATGTGAAAAATGATTCTTTCCAATTTATTCACCACCTTAAATTTGATTTCACTACTAAAATTTTATCAAAATAAAACTCTATTGTAAAGAAAAAAGCGAATGTTTTTTCGCTTTTATTCAACAACAAATTTACTGACATATTTAAAAAATCCATCGACACCATTTTTAACCGCATTAGCTATTGAATTAGATAAATTTAATCCCATTTGAGAAAATTTGGTTTGGTAATTTTTATTAGTACTAGCTAAATAATTTTCTAAATCAACTTTCTTGCCATCTTTAATATCTTGTTCAAATTGTTTTATTTGTTCTTGTGTTAATGTAACTTGTTCATGCTTACGATATTCATAGTAACCATACTTATTGCTGATAAAAACAGTTATAAAAATAGCAAATAAAATGATAAAACTTATTCGAAATACTTTGGTTCTCAATTTAACTTTTTTCATTTTAACAACTCCTCTATCGAATTTGCTAAGGCATCGATTGTCAATACTACTTCATCCATTTTATTATAGTTTCCCCCGAGTTCTAGTAAAATAACATTGCTATTTAAATCTTGATTAAAATTATCAACATATTTATTATAAATTCCTCTAGATAAAGTTGGATATTTATCATTAATAATATTATTTAACTTATTAGCTAAAGCGATATTTTCTTTATAATTAATATTAGCAACAAACATAACTTTCGCATAGTTTTGATTATTAATAACAGTTGTCGTAGTACTTTTAGAAACTGCATCACGATGGAGATCAATAATCAAATCAAACTCGTTATTTTTTAACATATCTTTTAAAAACACACGAGTTGCTTGATAACTTTGATTATAAGTTAAATTGTTATTTTTGATATATTCACTTGCACTTCTTTCTTCAACAATTGTCCCAATTCCTTTAGCATTTAATTTTTCTTGTAATAAAATAGAAGCTAAAACAACCGTATTATCTAAATCATATCCTTCGATTTTTTGTCCTAGAAATGTTTCGTTTGGATGAGTACTGTAAATATATACTCGAGGATTATCGACTACATTATTTTGAATATAAGCAAATGCTTGGGATATTTCTTCATCTTTTTCATAAGCAAATACTTTATCTAAAATTGTGATTGGCTCTGATAATTCAATATTATTGATTGCGTTTATAAATTCACTAAATAAATCGGTGTCGACATTACTAACAATATGACTATTTGATTGATGAAATAACTGGTTAATAAATTTTTCATTACTACCTAATTTTATATCTTTTAAAATAAAATTAATAATAAAGAAAAGCGCCATTACAAATAAAAGATAACTTAAGAATTTAAAATTTTTCTTTCGTTTTAAATGCATTCTTCGCATATTTATTCACCCACTTTAATATATTAGAAATTATAACACCTTAGAACTAAATAAAATGTCAAAAAAACTGATAAATTAATCAATAATTTTGACAAATTTATCAGTTTTAAGACAATTTTTCTAATGTTTCTAAAATTGGTGGTATCATCTGTTGTTTTCTTGAAACAATGTCTTTTAAATAATGTCCTTCTTTAATACTATCTAATTTATAACTTTCCATAATTATATTGCTGGCTAAGTCATTATACAAAATATAAGAACCATTTTTAATAATATCTGTTATAAACAATAAAACTATTTTATAATTATTTTCTAAAGCTATTTTGTTAAGTAAAGTTACATATTCATCTTGATTATTTAAAATATAATCAACATCAGTTGTAAAAACTTGACCAACACCAATTTTGTCATTGTTATAATTAAAATTTTTAAAGTCTTGATAAATAATATCTTCTTTATCAATTCCTTCTAATGAAGAACCGGCTTTAAACATAGCAATTCCATATTCTTGATAGTCAACAGCAGCAATAGAAGCTAATTCATTAGCTGCTTCAATATCTAATCTAGTAGTAGTTGGCGATTTTAAAATAAGCGTATCAGATAATATACCTGATAACATTGCTCCTGCTATATTAGAGGGAATAATAACTTTATTTTCTTTAAATAAATTATAAATAATCGTATTAGAACTACCTACCGCCATATTACGGAAATTAATTGGTAATGTTGTTGCAACAGTTCCCAATTTATGGTGGTCAACTACTTCCAAAATTGTTGCTTCATCTAGTCCTTCAACGCTCTGTTCTTTTTCATTATGATCAACTAAAATAACTTTTTTAGGTTTTTTTAAACTAGATAAAGTAATAGGAAATAATCCTAAACAATCACCCTTTTGATTTAAAACAGGATAATTTGTATGTTTAGTCTTATTACTTATCTCTTTAAAATAAGTATAATAATCATTTTCATCAACACATGTAGGCGAAGTAAAACAAACATTTTCAATATAATTACTTAAACTGACTAATTTAGTTGTATGATAAGTATCATAAGATGTTTGAATAATATTAATTCTTTTTTCTTTAGCTAATTCAAAATTATGTTCTGATATTTCTCCATTACCAACTAAAATTATCAATTTAACTTGACAATTAATAGCATACTCTAAAATATTATTGCGATCACCAATTATTAAAATATCATTGTTAGTCATTTTAACGCTTTGAATAATTGTTGTACTACGATAAGCACCAGTCATAACATTTCCTTCAATTTCTTCATCAAAACGTAATAATTCTACACCATCTAATGTTTCTAGTAAATTATCATAAGATGTTCTTAGTTTAGTAAAATCTCCTTGAATTAATTCACGTGCTAATTCTTTTAAAGTAACTAACCCATATAATTTTTTGTTGTCATCAACAATTGGTAGACCACTTAATTCATTCTCATTCATGTAATTAAAAGCTTTATTAATGGATTCTTTGCTATTCATATAGCAATTTTTCTTATACTCAATATCTTTAATTTGTAATTTAACATCATTTAAATATTTAGGTTGTTTTAAATTAAAATACTTTAATACAAATTTAGTTTCTTTATTTATTTCACCTAAAGTTCTTGGCTCTGTTTTTAATCCTAATTTATTTTTTAAATATGATAAACTGATACTAGCACAAACTGAATCAGTATCTGGTCTACGATGACCAAAAACATAAGTTGCTGACATTTTATCTCCTCCTATACTAGCGAACTAATTAAAAACATAATAAAGCCCAAAAATATCACACTTAAAACAAGACCATTAATTCTCTCTGTTTTATTATTTTTATATTTCAAACCACAAATCATTGATATAAATATACCACCGATCAAGCCACCAATATGACAAGCATTATCAATTCCTGGCGTAAAGAATCCTAAAGCCAAATTTAAAATTATAATTGGTATAATTTGACTATATAAAGCATTACCTAAATATAGTCGATAATGATGTCCAAAATATAACATTGCCCCTAAAAGACCAAACATTGCACCGCTTGCTCCTGCACTAATGCTATTACTAAAACAAATAGATAATAAACTGCCAAATATAGCACTACCTAAATAAATAATTAAATATTTTATTTTGCCAAAAAAGTTTTCAATTTGAGAACCAATAACTAATAACGAATACATATTGACAAATAAATGTAATATTCCAATATGAATAAAGCATGAAGTTATTAAACGATAATATTCATGAAATCCTAAAACTAAAGTTCTATTATTAGCACCAAAAGATAATAAAGTTATGTTATCCTCACTACCATTACCAAAAATATACATAGCTAAAAAAACTAAAATATTAATTATGATTAAAATATAAGTAACAATCGGTTTTTTAGGCTTAAAAACCTCCTCAGTTTGAATAGCATCTTTTTCGGTTTTTTTATTTATTTCTGAAGTCAATTTAACAAATAAATTCATGCCTTCTTCTTTATAATTTAAAGTCTTTTTAATATCAGGAAAAACTTCTAAAAGATGATTATTTTTCACAACATCATTAATATTTTTTACATTCAAACAGGTGATATAATCATAATTAGCTTCTTTATTCATATGAACATTATCCCCTAAATTTAGGAAAATACTTAAAGTCGGTACTTTAAATGACAAAGTTTTTTTCTTTATTGATTTCATAATTTGTTTTGTCTTAAAAATATCATAATCTAATTGTTCATCATTGTGAATATAATTAGATACAATTCTAATTATCTTATAATCACTATTCAAATTTTCTAACCATATTTCATTTTGAGCACCTCTTAAAATAACTGGGTTATAATTTTGATCAGTTATAAAATAATGTAATAATTTCATAATAAGTTCTTCATTTTGTTTTGATATAGTATAATTCATATTTCCTCCTCAAATTTTTTTAAAATATTGGTAAAACAAGCTGGCAAATCACAACTAAATTCTAAATACTTTTTAGTAGTCGGATGAATAAATCCTAATTCTTTTGCATGTAAGCATTGTCCTGTATTGTCAATTAATTTTCTTCTACCATAAACCGGATCATTAACCACAGGATAGCCAATATAATTCATATGAACTCTAATTTGATGAGTTCTTCCTGTTTCTAATTTCAATTCAATTAAAGTGGCAGATTTATATCTTTTTAAAACTTTAAAATGAGTAATCGCTTCTTTCCCCCCACTTACAACAGCCATTTTTTTACGATCTATATTGTCACGACCAATTGGGGCATCAATCGTTCCCGTGTCATTTTTAATCACACCCCAAACTAAAGCAATATATTTACGATGAACTGTTTTCTCGCTTAATTGCTGTGATAAAAACTCATGTGCTTTATCATTTTTAGCGATCATTAGTAAGCCTGTTGTATAAGCGTCTATTCGGTGAACAATACCAGGTCTAAATTCGCCATTTTTATTACTTAGTTCTTTCGAATGATATAAAAGTCCATTAACTAGTGTATGGCTAATATTTCCAACAGCAGGATGGACAACCATCCCATTTTCTTTATTAACAACAATAACATCATCATCTTCATAAACAATATCTAAATCCATTTTCTCAGGGACTGCCTTCATTTCTTCTTCTATGTAATCTATAATACTTATTTTATCATTTTCTTTAACCAAATAACTATTCTTTACTTTTTTATCATTAACTAAAACATTATTTTCAATTAATTTAACTGCTTTACTACGACTTATATTTAAAGTTTTAGCTAAAAAAGTATCAATTCTTTCATCATTTATTTCAACTATTAGTTCTTGCATTTTTACCACCCATCATTATTAATAATAGAATAACAGCAACCACAATAAAACTATCAGCTAAATTAAAAATAGCAAAATTAAATATATTAACATCGATAAAATCAATAACATAACCAAACAAAATTCGATCAATCAAATTACCAATGATACCACTAATTAATAAAGCATAAATAACAATTTCACTATTTTTTAATTTTTTATCTTTTATAAAAAAAAGATAAATTATGTTTAAAGCGATAAAAGCTATTATTATAAAAAAACACTTTGCTCCTTCAAAAATACTGAAAGCTGCTCCAGTATTATGAACATAAGTAAAACTTAAAAAATTAGGTATAATCTCAACGCTTTGATTTAAGTTTAAATATATATTTATCAATCCTTTTGATACTTGATCAATAAAAGTAAAAATAATTGTATAAATAAATAATTTTTTATACATAAAGTTCACCGTAATCATTATACTATATTTTAAAAGAAAAATCTAGTTACCTAGATTTTATAAGCATAAGATTCTTAAAAAGTTTAAAATCATATTAATATCTAAATGGGTAAAATAGATAAACAAAGCTGCTACACTTAAAAAGGGCCCATAAGGTATCTCATGATTTTTATTAGTCTTTAAGATAAAAAGGGATATTGGTAACGCAATAAAGGCTGATAAAAATATCGTTATTATTGACATTTCCCAACCGATCATTAAACCAAAGATGGCCATTAATTTGATATCCCCACCACCCATTGACTCTTTTTTAAAAATAAAATCACCAACTAGTTTTAAGATATACATAATTAAAAAAGCAATTAAAGCTGACAATAGATGATGTAATAAATAAGAAGAACCATGAATAAAATAAATTTCAATTATTAATAAAAGTCCAAAAACAATTAAGACACTATCTTCAATTATCATATAATAATAATCACTTAACATGACAATTATTAATAAAGAAGTAAATGTCAATGCAATAATAAGATCATAAGATATCCCAAATGATAAATAACAAAAAACAAGTAGTAGTCCACATAATATTTCAGATATTGGATAAAAAATAGATATTTTTTGCTTACAACTAGAACATTTACCACCTTGTAATAAGTAAGAAAAAATGGGAATTAGCTCCCATGGTCTTAATTTATGATTACAATTTGGACAATGGCTAGCAGGATATACAATTGACTCACCCTTAGGTAAACGATAAGCGACAACGTTATAGAAGGAACCAAGAATGGTTCCTAAGACAAACAATCCAATTATAATACTTACTTCCATTATATCCCCCCTATATAGCAATTGAGTTATAAAAGTCAAACATTGGAATAACGATTGCTAAAACAATACCACCAACGACAAAAGTTAAGAATAAAATCATAAATGGTTCAACAAATGTTTTAATTCTTGTAACGGCGTTACGATGTAACTCTTGATAATAATTTGATACTTTTTCCATCATTTCAGCTAATTGTCCCGTTCTTTCTCCGGTTGTAATCATTTCATAAGCAGGAACCGGAAAAGCCCAATGATCTTTAAATGCTAAAGAAATTCTCTCACCTTTAGCTAAGTTAGTAATCGTATCAAGAATAAGCATTTTGTATATTTCATTATTAGTCATTTTATTTAATATTTCCATACTATCAGTGATAAAAACGTTATGTGCTAATAATGAAGCAAAAGTTTTAGTAAACATTGTAACCTCATTATATATGATAACATTTCCAAAAACTGGCATATGCATAACAGTCCATTGAACGAATGTTTTAAAAGCTTTAATATTTTTATATAGGTAAATAAAGACTAGAACAAATAAAACAATACCTAATAATAAATACAAATAATTATTTTTTAAGAAATTACTTAAATTCATAACGAAAATAGTAATGTCTGGTATGGTCGCCCCATCAATTCCTTCATAAATAGCGACAAATTGTGGTACAACATAAACCATAATAAAGACTACAGCGACAATAGCAAAAATAAAGATAATTGTCGGATAAGTCATTGCAGTAATCATTTGTCTTCTTGTCTTATCAGTTTCTGTAAAATAATCAGTCATATTATCTAAAACTTCAGGTAATTCTCCAGTCATTTCAGATGTTTTAACCATATTAATTAATAAACGAGGGAAAGCTTCTCCTTGTTTATCCATTGCCGTAGAAAAATTATCTCCCATTGTTAAATCATAAATCATCGTTCTAAAAATTCGAGAATATGTTTTGCTTTTAAATTGATGAGATAATATTTTTAATGACTCAACTAAAGTTATACCTGCTTTAACATAAGTTGATAACTGAGTACAGAAGAAAATTAAATCTCTTGTTTTGATTTTGGATTTATTCATTCGATTAGGATTACCATATATTCTTTGAATCCATTTATTAGTTTCAATACTATATACTTCATTACCTTCACTCAACAAAAATGAATGTACCTCAACTTTTGAGTAAGCTGGAAAATATCCTTTAATTATTTTTCCGTCTGGGTTTTTAGCAACATACTTATACATGATTTTTTCTTCACTTTTTTCAGCATCAGCACCTTCAAAGTCAAGTAATAAAGCTTGACGATTGATGTCTTTTTTATTTTTAGCATTTTTAATAAAACGATTGTTGATAAATAATTCTTTAATTTTGGAAGGAATTCGGCCAATTGCCAAAAAGAAATCATTTAAATAATCTTTAAATTTCTTCTTTTCTAAAGTAACATTTTCATTAATATAAATATCTGTTTTTGTTCTTTGTTTTTCTCTTTCTCTTGCTTCTTTTCTTTCTTGTTTCTTCTTTTCTTCTTGTTCTTTTTCTTTGATTTTTAATTCTTCTAAACGTTTTTTATTTTCCTCTTTAATTCGTCTATTACGCTCACGAGCAGCTAATTTTTTTTCTTGTTCTAGTTGTTGTTTAGCTAACATTTTTTCATTTATTTCATTTAATTTAATAAATGCTCTTACTAATAAAACGAATGGTAATACTACTCCAAACACAACATATTTCATAAATAAGTACAAGCATCTTGATAAAATTATAAAACCAATAAAAATGTATTTGATTGTTCTATATACAATAACCGATAACATTAAAAAGCCTAATAATATAAATTTAACAAAATAATATAAAGTACTAATAATTATATCGATAAGAACAAATAATGTTATAAAAAAGCCAACGTTAATATATTTTACTGTTTTAATGATGGCAGACAACAAAAAACGAACCATTTTATACACATAAATAAATGGCAATAAATATAAAGGCTTGTTCAAAGTATATCACCACACATTCCCTTTTGCTATTCTTTTAACTATAATGATTATATCATATTTTTTCAAAATATAAAACTTTTTTTGTTGAAATCATATAATATTTTTGAAAGGAGGATAAAATATGAATTATTATCCTTACTATACAGTTATTCCTTATACAACTTTAACACCAATTGCTCGTGGTGGTGGACTACGTTCTTTATTAGGTGGTATCAAATGGAGTTCAATTTTAAATGGAACGCAAAAAACACTTGGAATAGTTAATCAAGCTATTCCTATTATTAAACAAGCAGGTCCAGTTATTAATAACGCTAAAACGATGTTTCGAGTTATGAGTGAATTTAAAAAAGTTGATTCAGTACCACTAACAAATACAGTTAATGAAAATAAACAAACTGAGCAAAATACAAACGATATAAATAAAAGTAGCGAAAAGATTAACTACAAGCAAAATGGACCAGTTTTTTTTCAATAAAAAGCCACGAAAATGTGACTTTTTATTTTTTACTATCAGCTTTTTTCCGTAATTCTGTATTAAGAATTTTCTTTCTTAAACGATAACTTAAAGGTGTAACTTCAACTAATTCATCATTATTAATATAATCTAGACAAACTTCTAAACTCAACTGACGTGGTCGTTTTAAGACAACGGTATGATCACTACCACTAGCACGGGTATTGGTTAGTTTTTTTCCTTTAACAACATTGACAGCCAAATCATTATCATGATTATTTTCGCCAACAATCATGCCTTCATAAACCTCAGCACCAGGTTCGATAAACATAACTCCTCTATCTTCTAATTGTCCTAAAGCATAAGCTGTTGCTTTTCCATTTTCCATTGATACTAAGACACCAGCTTTTCTTTGACCAACTTTAGATCCAGCTAATTTACGATATTCTTTAAAAGTATGATTAATAATACCATAACCTTTAGTCATTGTCATAAATTCTGTCATGAAGCCAATTAATCCTCTTGAAGGAACCGTATAATTTAGTCTTACTTGATTATCACGATTGGTCATATTAACCATTTCCCCTTCACGATTGCCTATTGCTTCGATAACTGAACCAACATATTCTTCTGGAACTTCAATTAAAACATCTTCAAAAGGTTCACACATAATGCCATCAATTTCTTTTATTATTACTTGTGGTTTAGAAACCTGTAATTCGAATCCTTCGCGACGCATATTTTCAATTAAAATTGATAGATGCAATTCCCCACGACCAGATACAATAAATGATTCATTATCATTTGGTTCAACTTTTAAAGAGACATCTTTTTCTGTTTCTTTATATAATCTTTCTTCAATTTTTCGAGCTGTTAATATTTTCCCTTCTTTACCACAAAATGGACTAGTATTAACACCAAAAGTCATTTGTAAAGTTGGTTCGTCTATCTTAAGTAAAGGTAGAGCTTCTTCTTGACCAACCGTACAGACAGTTTCCCCTACTTCAATATCAGGTAATCCTGCTATAGCAACAATTTCACCAGCTTTAGCTTCATTTACTTCAATTCTTTTAAGTCCTAAAAAACCATACATTTTTTGAATTCTAAATTGTTTAATCGAACCATCTCTTCTGACACAAGATACCATTTCGCCCACTTTAGCTTTTCCTCTTTTTACTCTTCCTATACCAATTCTTCCAACAAAATCATTATAATCTAATAAAGCAGGTTGGAATTGAAAACCACCTTCTAATGAAGCATTAGGAGCTGGTATATAATTAATAATTGCTTCTAAAATTGGTGCCATTGTTTTTTCTTGTTTTTCAATTTCTGGATAAATACTCGAAGTTCCAGCTAACGCTGAGGCATAGACAACTGGGAAATCTAATTGATCGATATCTGCTCCTAATTCGATAAATAAATCTAATACTTCATCGACAACTTCTTTAGGACGCGCTGACGGTTTATCGATTTTATTAACGACAACAATCGGCGTTACTCCAGCGTCAAGTGCTTTTTTTAAGACAAAACGAGTTTGTGGCATTGTTCCTTCATAAGCATCAACTACCAATAATACTCCTTCAACCATATTCATAATACGTTCAACTTCGCCACCAAAATCAGCATGTCCTGGTGTATCTAAAATGTTAATACGATATCCATCATAATTAATAGCTGTTGTTTTAGCTAAAATAGTTATGCCTCTTTCTTTTTCTAAATCATTTGAGTCCATTGATAAATCAGCAACATTTTCGTTTTCTCTAAATGTTCCTGATGCTTGCAATAACTTGTCAACCAAAGTTGTTTTACCATGGTCAACATGGGCAATAATTGCAATATTTCTGATTTTTTCCATAATTCCACTCCCAATCAACTAAAGAATTATAGCATTTTTAAGATTATTTGTAAAGTTTTAATGATATAATATGTCTTAAATTTGTGATAAATTCCTATTATAAGTTTATTTATGAATAATTCCTAAAATTCTACAACAAAATGT
>CALVVR010000011.1 GCA_944363915.1 uncultured Bacilli bacterium
GGTGTCGCAATTAATGCTATTATGGCTAACAAAACTATTGTCGCTAATAATTCAATTAATGTAAAACCTTTTTTCATTTATAAACTCCTCTCCAAGTAAGATATATCTACCATTACTATAAGTCAAGTTTAACACACAATTAGGCTATAGTCAATATAAAAATTACACACACAAAAACTAACAAAAATTTCAATTTATAATTCAATATCATCACGTTCATGAGTGATATTTAAATTATAGACGACAACGATAATTATTTTACTTAAGCTAAAATGATATTATTTTATACTTATACTATTTTGTATTATCATGTAGTATGAAAAAAATAGTATAACACTATTTCTTCATTTTCCTTAAAAATTCTTTATCTTTAATTCGATATGATTCAATGGCTTTTTGTAATGCTTTATTATAAGTCCAATCATCTAATTGACAATTTTTTAAAAATTCAATTGTTTTATCATAGTATTTAATTAAAGATATGGAAATTAGCCAAGCATTCGCCATTTTAACGTAATAATCATCTGATTTAATAGAGTTAATCAGTATTAAGACTTCATTGATATAATCATCATTTAAATAGTAAAATAAGAGGACTATCCCTACTCGTTTAATAAAAGGTTTATCACTTTTTAAATATTCTTTTATTTTAACTAAACAAATATCTAAATTTTTGCTCACAATTTTATAATTCATAACTACTGAGTCACATGTTACCCAAGAATCAATATATTTAATATATTCATCAAATAATTTGATTGATTCATTAAAACTAACTTTTAAATAAGTTATAACTAGCCCATGTAACATTATTTCTTCTGTATACTGATGTTTATTATTTTTAATAAAATTTAGATAATCGCCTTTTGCAATCATTTTCGCAATATTTTTTAAAATAGGTAATCTAATACCAATAATATTATCGGTTTTAACTATTTTTTGATTAAATTTTTGATATTCATCATCTTTTAAACTAAATAAATACTCAATAAATTTATTATAATCTTGATTAAAATCAACCGTGAGGATGAAATTTTGTATATTCATCTTTTAATTTTTGATTAGATATATGAGTATATATTTGTGTAGTTGATAATGAACTATGGCCTAACATTTCTTTAATACTTACGATATCAGCTCCGCGATCTAATAAATGAGTAGCAAAAGAATGCCTTAAAGTATGAGGAGAAAATTCGGTTTTAATATTTTTTTTAACTGCTAATTCTTTAACTAATTTATAAAAACCTTGTCTAGTTAGTTTCTTACCGTGATTATTTAAAAATAGATAATCAGTATTATTTTTTAAAAATTGATTGCGATATTCAGCTAAATATTTTTTGACAAAATAAATAGCATAATCACCTACAGGAATAACTCTTTCTTTACTTCCCTTACCTAAAGTTCTAATTAGATCCATATCTAAGTCTAAATCATTTAGTTTTAAATTAACTAACTCACTAACTCTTAAACCTGTTGCATACATAAGTTCCAACATAGCTTTGTTCCGATAACTATATTTATCAACTAGATCAATATCTAATAGATTTTTAACTTCGTCATAAGATAGTACTTTAGGTAGTGTTTTTCTTAATCGTGGTGGTTCAATATAATCCATCGGATCTGTTACAAAATGATTAGATACTACTAAAAATTTATAAAAGTTTCTTAAAACCGAAATATTATGATTAATTGAACTAGTTGCTAATTGTTGCTCTCTTAAATACTTAGTATAATTCATGATATCTTTTCTTTTAATATCATCGATATTTAAATTATTTTTAATTACATATTCATAATATTTATATAAATCATTCATATAAGAATCAATTGTTTCATTACTATATTTTTTATCGATTAATAAATAAGTTTTAAATTCTAATGCTTTATCGTTAAATCTATCTTTATTTGGTTCAAATTTCATAAGATCACCTATTTAATTATATCATACTTATTGAATTTTTATTATTTTTTGATAAAATATTAGTGGTGATGTAAATGGAACCATTAGCTTTAATATTAAGACCAAAAAAATTAAGTGATATTGTTGGCCAACAACACTTAATCGGTGAAAATAAAATATTATCTAATTTAGTTAAAAATAAACATATCTTTTCGATGATTTTATATGGTAAACCTGGAATTGGTAAAACAAGTATTGCAACAGCGATTGTTAATGAATTAGATTATAAATATATCTTTTTAAATGCTGTTATTAATAATAAAAAAGACTTTGATAACGCTATTGAAGAAGCTAAAATAAATAATGGCTTGATTATCATTATGGATGAAATACATCGATTAAATAAAGATAAGCAAGATTTATTACTTCCTTACCTAGAAAATGGTTTAGTTACCTTAATTGGTCTAACGACATCTAATCCTTATCATAAAATAAATCCAGCAATTAGAAGTAGATGTCAGATATTTGAATTAAAAGAATTAAGCGATGAAGATATATTATTGGCTTTAAAAAAAGGTGTCGAGTATTTAAAAGATATTCAAATTGATGATGAAAGTTTAAATTATATCGTTAAATTATCTGGTGGCGACTTAAGATTCGCTTATAATTTACTAGAAGTTGCTTATTACTCAACTAGTGATAAAATAGTTAATATCGAACAAATTAAAAAAGTTAATAGTAAGCCCGTGTTCTTTCACGATAAAAACGAAGATGGTCATTATGATGTTTTATCTGCTTTTCAAAAATCAATTAGAGGAAGTGACGTCAACGCAAGTTTACACTATTTAGCTCGTCTTATCGAAGCCGAAGACTTGGATAGTATTTATCGAAGAATGTCGGTTATTGCTTACGAAGATATTGGACTTGCTAATCCATCGATGGGACCAAAAGTCGATGCCGCAATCAATGCCTGTGAAAGATTAGGACTACCTGAAGCGAGAATTCCTTTGGCTAGTGTGGTGATTGAACTTGCTTTATCGCCAAAATCTAATTCGGCTATTAGTGCTTTAGATAATGCTTTAAGCGATATTAGAAATGGTAATACGGGTAATGTTCCTAATCATATTAAAACTAATTCTAAAGATTATAAATACCCTCATAGTTATCCTAATGCTTTCGTTAAACAACAATATTTACCTGATAAATTAAAAAACAGAAAATATTATCAACCTAAAACAACTAGTAAATATGAAACAAGTTTAAAAAGCGTTTATGATAAAGTAAGTAAAATGCAAGATTAATTTATCTTGTATTTTTTTTAAAATAAGCCATATTAATAGTGGTGATATTATGAAAAAACAAAGTATTTGGTTAAAAGATTTTAAAAATAACGTAACTATTTTAAATAAAGATATTGATTGTGATGTTTTAATTATCGGTGCAGGAATTACCGGATTAAGTACAGCATATCACTTGATCAATAGTAATTTAAAAGTAGTAGTCGTTGAAAAAGATGAAATTGGAAACGATGTCACAGCAAGAACAACTGGTAAAATAACTTATTTACAAGAATTAATTTATACAAAATTAAAAAAAGAATTAAATGAAGAAACAAGCAAAAAATATTTAGAATCCCAATTAGAAGCAATTAATATTTTAACTAGTATTATAAAAAAAGAAAAAATCGAATGCGATTTAGAACAAGTTAAATCATTTGTTTTTACTAAAGATAAAAAAGAATTAAAAAAATTAAAAGAAGAAAAAGAATTATTAGAAAAATTTGGTGTTAATGTTTTAGATTATAATAATGCAATTGGGGTTGAAGATACTTATGTCTTTCATCCAATTAAATATTTAATGAAATTAAAAGAAATAATCTTAAATAATAATATTCAAATTTATGAAAAAACTAATATAATTGAAATAAAAAAAGAAGATGAATATGTTTGTTTAACCGAAAATAATAAAATTAAAGCTAAAAAAGTTATTTTAGCTTGTCACTATCCTTTTTTCTTATTTCCCCTACTTTTTCCCATTAAAGGGCATTTAGAAAAATCATATGTTGCAGCCATAAAAAATAAAAATAGAAAAATGTCGATGATAAACACTAAAATACCAACGACATCCTTAAGATATCATCACGATTATATGATTTATTTAAATAATTCTCATCCTATTTCAACTAACAATAATGATAAAGATAATTTTGATAGTTTAATCAATACAACTAAAAAACTAGGGAATATCGATTATATTTGGTCTAATCATGATATTATAACAGTTGATCATTTACCAATTATAAGTAAAATAACTGATAATTTATTAATTGGAACTGGGTTTAATACCTGGGGTATGACTAATGGAACACTAGCTGGTAAAATATTAAGTGATATTATTCTAAACAAAGAAAATAAATATACTAAATTATTTTCTTTGAAACGTCAAAAATCTTTAAATACATTTGTAAATATTTTAATTGAAGTATTAAGAAATGGTAAAAGTTTTACAATAAATAAAATTATTAAAAATAAAAATTGGTATTCTTCAAACTTAGAATTTAAAAAAGATGATAGTGATGATATTGCTATTTATACTGACGATAATAATCAAAAACATATTGTTTATAATAAATGTCCGCATTTAGGTTGTAGTTTAATTTTTAACGAATTTGAAAAAACATGGGATTGCCCATGTCACGGTTCAAAATTCGATATCGATGGTAATTGCTTAAGAGGTCCAAGTAAATATAATATTTCTTATAAAAAATAATGCCATTACGACATTATTTTTTCATACTAAAATATGATGTTTGATAATCTAAATCGATTCCTCTTAATTGTGCCATCTCGGTAATTGTAACAAAAGCATAACCCTCTTTTTCTAGTTCTTTCATAGCTAATAAAGCACCATCAACGGAACTTTTATAAATATCATGAACTAAAATTATCGCCCCATCATGAGCATGTTCAATTATTTCATTAGCAACTCTATTTTTGTTTTTATATTTCCAATCTAGTGGATCAATATTCCATAAGATAACATGCATATTAGCTAACTCTTTCCCATGACTAGTTAAATTTCCATACGGTGGCCTTAATAAAGTCGGACTAACACCAATAACTTCTTTTATTTTATCATTAGTTTTCTTTACTTCGTCAATAATACCTTCATCGCTCAACAAATTCAAATTACGATGATTATAAGTATGACTACCAATATCATTACCTTGGAGATATGCTCTTTTCAAAACATCTTTATTATTATCCACTCTACTACCTAAAACAAAGAAAGTTACTCGCGCATTATATTTATCTAAATTATCTAATAAATAATTAGTATTACTAGTACTAGGACCATCATCAAAAGTAAAAGCAATCAGTTTTTTGTCTTTAAATTGTTCTAAATCACGAATATTAGGGACTTCTTTAGCTACAGTTTCATCTTTGGTAGTATCACGATATTGTTCTTTTAAATATTTATTTATATCTTCATAAGGAATAATTATATTAATTTCTCCATCTGCCCAAGAAGCAATTTGATAAGGAGGAAACATAATTTCTAAGCCACTATCTGTAAATTTAAAATGACGATAATTATCAATAGTAGGGGCAGTTCCTCTTTTGACTAATAGTTCATCAAAATTTTTATCTTCATCACTACCTAATTTCATTACATAATAATAAGCCAAATTAGTCATTTGCTTAAATGATTCTTCACTTTGAAAAAAGTATTTTAAATCAATAAATCCTTTAGTCTCATTATCCCAATATAAACTATTGTCATCTCTAATATAATGGGCTCCACCAGTATAAGAATAAGTCAGCATATTAACATAAGTAATACCTTTTCTTTCATTGACTCTAACGTTCAAATTGAAATCATATTTACTTGATATTTCAATATCTTCTGATTTTTTTACTACACTCATAAATTCTTGTTTTTGTTTATTTATATATTCCATTACTTTCTCTTTGATTTTTTTGTTTTTAATACTAGGATAATCGATTTTTAAATCATAACGATCAGTACTTTCTAAAATATGTTTTTCAGTAGTATTATCAGCATAAATAAATGCTAACGAAATACTGCTAACTATCATTATTGATAGAATTGTTAAAGCTATTTTTCCTCTTTTGTTTAATTTTCTTTTCATATTATCAACTTCCAAACTACTAAATAATATAATTAATATTTAAAAATAATTACTATTTATTATATCAAAAAAAAGAATATATCTTATATCCTTTTGTAATAATTATAAAATTTTACAATTAGTTTGACATTTTAAAACTTAAATAAATTTAAACCTATCTCTTCATTATACTCACGATCAACAGTTCCATCAATTATATTTATAATCATTTCACATGTTGCACTTACTATTGCTTTGTTTAAGTGACCACCAAATACTTGCCCTTTATCATCACCAGCACTCATGTGTAAATGCGAATAAAATTCGCCATTCATTGTATTGATCGTACCAGTTAATGACACTATTTCAAAGTCACCTTTAAATTCATTAGCATAGTATTTCTTTTCTTGAGTTTTAAAAACACCGACAGTAAATTCTCCTACAGCTCCTAAAGCATTAATATTAGCTAATTTTATATTTTCTTTTAAAGCTAATGATTTAATACTATCTAATATTTCTTCACCTTTATCAATTCTTAAAACAATTGTATTATTAAATCTTCTATATTCCATATTATTACCTCCATACAATATTATAGCAAAAAAATAGAATAATTAATTATATGCTTTAATTACCCTATTTTTATCATTTTTGGTCGGAGTGATAGGATTTGAACCTACGACCTCTAGTTCCCGAAACTAGCGTTCTAAGCCAAACTGAACTACACTCCGATTATGATAATATAAAAGAACTCTGCCACTGCTTCTGATGCATTAATGCCCCAAAGTCTAACGTCCGAAACGGACAAGCGGTACGAGTTCTATACATATATTATCACTAGTTTGTTCATTAGTCAATTTTAGTCACTTAAAAGATGGTTATTAACTAGCTACTTTTCTTGATTGAATTTCAGCTATTTTTTCAAATACTTCAGTGGCATTAGCTTCATTAATTTCTGTGTATCCTAATTCTCTTAAAGCCTGGACTTTTACTGTATTTAACTCCATTGTTCGACTCATTTTTTCTTCGATTTTATGTTCGATTTGAGCCACAAATCTTTCGTGAGAAGCTGCTATTTTACTTTTTGATGCGCCTCCACCATTATATAATGAGAAAGCAGAAAATAGAATACTTTCAAAAGTAAATTGTTGCTCTTCATTAAAAACAAATTCCATTGGTTTAGTAAAACCAGCAGCTTTAGAAACATAGGCTAAAATATATTTTAATTCTTTAGAATTGTCGATTGATTGAAGATAATGATATAAATATAATAATATATAATATCCTTCAGTATTATTTTCATTTTCAATTTTTTCTTTTAATAGTTCAACAATGTCTTGAAGTAAAATTTTTTGTTTTTTGCCTAATCCTTCAAATAAATTATTATTGTTATCATTATTATCTTTACACAATGAGTTTAAGCGATCATCAACCTCATAAATATAATCAGTAGTTATTTTGATTTTATTTATTTCCTCTGGTGATTTTACTCCTAATAAATTTAATAATAATACCTTTTTATCTTTAGGCCATTTATTAATGCTATCCAATTCTAAATAATTGTATATCATTTGTCTAGATACACCTAAAAATTTGGCTAATTTGACTTTAGAAATGCCAAGTTCATGTAATATTTCGTTTAATTTATCCATTTCGTTAACCCTCCTATATTCATTTTATCACATTCTTGTCAATTGTCAAGTGTAAAGAAAAAGTATATTTAAAAAAATAGATGTTATCTAATTTTACCAACTTTAACTAATGTTTTTGCCTGTTCTATAAATTCCCCACATCTTATTTTTTGAATTTGTTCATTTAAAACAGCTTTAGTATAATAAACAGCCTCATCTAACTCTAATTCTTTATCAACATACTCATATTTCTTTTTCATTCGCTCCCAAACTTCTAAATGTCTCTTACAATATTTTTTATTTAGAAAATCAGAATTAATATTATTTATATCTTCACCATATAAATATAACATAGTTAAAAAATAGAGCGAAAATTTATCTGAATCATAATCTTTACCATGTAATTTATATATATCATAAAAATCTTTTACACGGGTGTTTTCCATATTTTGTTTCCGATTGTGAAGGATAATATATAACTTTTCAGCAAGATGCTCTTCGAATGAAGGTGTATTTATATAAAACTTTTCATCACCTTTAAAAAGTGGCAAAACCTGTTTATATTGCGTTTCAAAAATCACTGGATTATTTTCTTTAAAATCCACACCAATCGGAATATTAATAAATCTATGATCACCTGGATATTGAATTTTAGCTACTACTGGTATTTTATAAACGCCATTAGGTGTTTGATATGGCAATTTAGAAATATCATAGCTAACAATATCATCAATTGAATCATATATGGCCTGATATAAAAGAAGTAAAGGTTTATTATGACTATCTTTCGAAGATAAATCAATATCTAAAACTGGCCTACTTAAATTACCTAAATGAACATATTGACTGAAACTTCCCTTTACTACTAAATTACCATAATTTATTTTAGATAATCTCATCAATAAATTACGTGAATAATAAGTTATATAAGCCGCATTAGTCGATATTCCTAATCTTTGAGCTTCGCCTTTGATAAAGGCTTTATTTTGGTCTAGGTTTTTAAACTGCATATTCATCACCTCTTTTATTGCTATATGCTATCATAACATAAATTAAAAGTCAAATTAAAAGAAACTTTATAAATACCAAAGTTTCTCATTATTTTTTCTTACTTCTTTAATTATTCCGCCACCTAAGCATTGTTCACCTAAATAAAATACGCAAGCTTGTCCAGGAGTAACTGATTTTACTTTTTGTGGATATTTAACTAGAATATCATCACCAATAAATTCTAAAGTTACTTCATTATCAGGTTGACGATATCTAAATTTAGCTGTACATTTGTTTATTTTATTATCTCCTAACCAATTTATATCAGTAACTACACAAGAATCACTAAATAAATATTCGTTATCTTCACCTAATGCTACATATAAAATATTTTTATTTAAGTCTTTGCCAACGACAAACATTCTATCTTCATACCCACCAATATTTAAACCTCTTCTTTGACCGATTGTATAATACATTAAACCAATATGTTTGCCAAGAATCTTATTAGTTTCAATATCAATAATATTACCTTCTTGATTAGGTAAATAATTCTCTAAAAACTTAGTCATATTGCGTTCTCCGATAAAACAAATACCGGTTGAATCTTTTTTACTAGCTGTGATTAAATCATATTTATTAGCTATTTCTCTTACCTCTTTTTTATTCAAATGACCAATTGGAAATAAAACATTTTGTAACTGTTCTTTAGAAACTTGAGATAAAAAATAAGTTTGATCTTTATTTTTATCAATTCCTCTTAATAATTTACCGTCTTTAATTCGTGCATAATGGCCTGTCGCAATATAATCAGCCCCTAACTTATTGGCTTCTTTTGCGAACATATCAAATTTAATATACTTATTACACATAATATCAGGATTAGGCGTTCTTCCTTTTTTTAATTCGTCTAAAAAATAAGTAAAAACATAGTCCCAATATTCTTTAACAAAATCAACTCGATGTAAGGGAATACCTATTTTCTCACATACTTTTAAGGCATCGTTATAATCTTGCTCTTGTGGGCAGATATTGTTATTAATTGTCGGATTACCTAAAAAATCATTATTAACTGTTGCATCCCAATTACGCATAAAAAGCCCAATTACTTCATAACCTTGCTCTTTTAACAAAATGGCAGCAACACTACTATCAACGCCACCAGACATTCCAATTACTACTTTTTTCATACATTTCACCACCACCATTATACCACATTATCGAATAAATGGCAGAATTGATTTAACTAATTTTGGCATTAAATAAGTATCATATAAATTCATTAAAATTATAACTGCTAAAACAAATAATAAAATTTTAAAATATTTATTCATCACAATTTTAAAATCTAATGTTTTTTTCTTAAAAATACTATAAATCATTTTAAAAGAAAAACTCATCGCATACATTGTTAGAAGAATATAAAATAATAAGCTAATTACTTGTCCTGGAAAGACGTAAACTAAGCTGAATAATATACCTTTAGTTTTAAACACTGATAAAATTGCTCCAGCACTAAATCCTAAAATAAAGGTTTTACTAAAAAACATAATTAAGATAATTGGTAAGCCAATAATCGATATTCCAAGTAGCCAAATAACTAAAACAAAAGAAATGTTAGTAATCAAATTACTTTTAAAAGTTTGTAGATAATCTAATTTGTTATTTTCAATATTATTGATAAAATTATTTAAATGTTCATTGATTAGGTTTTGATCATTATTATCTAAAATACTTACAAAAACAGATCCAACAGCAATTCCTACTAACAATAAAACGATTAAAAAAATCAGTAATTTTTTATCGAATTTTACTTTAAATTTTAGTTTGTCCATTATTTTCATTATCTCACCTAGTTAAGATTATTAAATTTGATAAAAAATATTCCTTTTTTTTATACTTTATAGTATAATTATTGTCAGGTGATTAAACATGAAAAGAGAAAAAGTAGGAAAAATAATGGCTATTGTGATGCTTTTAATTATGGTTGTATCAACAGTGGCATCATTTTTCTTAATATAGCAATTTATATTGCTTTTTTTATTGTTTTACCTAAACGTAAAAATCCATTATAAAAGAAGAGATAATCTCTTCTTAATTTTCTCCTTCTTCTAACATGTTAGTAATTAAAATACCATATCCTTTATGCGGATTATCAACAACGACATGAGTTACTGCTCCAATTATGTATTCCCCTTGAATAATTGGCGATCCACTCATTCCTTGAACTATTCCATTAGTTTTTTCTAATAATTTTTGATCAGTAATTTTAAATGAGATGTTTTTAGTTTCTTGAATAGTGTTAATATTTGTTATTTCTATTTCATATTTCTCTATGATATCATCATTTAAAACGGTAAGAATTTCGGCTTTACCTTTTTTTACTTCCTCTGGTTTAGCTACTTTATACAATTTAGACTTATCTATTTTATCAGTATAAGTACCAAAAATACCTTTTACTGTATTTTCGTGAATAGTTCCTTGGGTTTCTTCTAAATCAATTTTAGCATTTTTTTCACCAGGAGTACCATTAGAACTAGGCTCGATATCAGTAACTTTTGAATCATAAATACTACCACCTGATATAATTAACATTTTACCAGTTCGACTATCGGTTATCTCATGACCCAACGCCCCAAATAACTTGGTGTTAGGGTCAATATAAGTCAATGTACCAATTCCTGTAATACTATCTTTAACATATATACCTGTTTTATAGTTATTATTCGTATCTTTAGTTAGTTGTAGTTCAATTGATTTTGTAGTATTGTCTCTTTTAAATTCGATATTAATATTACCATCACTAGTTTTAATTTTATTAGTTAAATCATAAATTGAATTTACTTTTTGATTGTCAATGGCAGTTATCATATCGCCAATTTCTAAACCAGCTTGACTAGCTATGTATTCGTTATTAACCTTATAAAATCCGACAACCATAACACCATCAGCTTTTAGTTCAATACCGATATTTTCTCCACCAACAATAATGTAATCGGAATAAGCATTAGCAAATGTGGGAATACATAAAATAGTTAGAAGAATAGAAAGGAATGCTTTTTTGAACATTTAAACATCTCCTTTTCTTATCACAGACTACATTATTATTATGGTTAATTTTTTTACTTTTAATATTTCTAATTTTTAACATTTTTAAATTTTTTATTTGAGATTGATATTACTAATTATTATTTCCATTTTGTGCATTAATTATTAAAAAAAGACTTATTCAGTAATCTCTAAGTCTTCTAAAGTACCATTTTCCGTTACAATTTTATTGATATTTTCTTCAATATTTTTTAATTGTTCATCACATTCTTTAATCAATTTCATTGCTTCACTATATTTATTGATTGAATCTTCTAAGTCACTATTATCATTTTCTAAATCAGCAACTATTTTTTCTAATTTTTCCATTTTTTCTTCAAATTTCATTGTTTATCTCCTTTACATTTACGACTATATTACCATCATTCAATTTAATATTTAAAATATCGTCTTTTTTTATCTTATTGATACTTTTAATAATTTTATTATCCTTATAAGTTAAACTAAATCCTCTTTTTAAAACATTTAAAGGATTAACTAATTCTAATTTTTCAATTAAATTATTTAATTTATTTTTATTATTTTCTAGTTTTAAGTTGATTGTTTTATTTAAATTAATGTTAATTAAATTTAATTTTTCTTTATTTTTTTCATATAAAACTTTTGGATTATTCAAAATATAGGAACTTTTTATACTATCAACATATAACTTTTTCATCTTTATTTTTTTAAGAATTAATTCATTAATTCGGTCATTTATTAAATCTAATTTTTGTTTTTTATTTTCATAAATAATCAAAGGATTTTTTAAAATATAAGAATTTTTTAAGCTATCAAGTTGTAATTTTTGAATATTTACTTTTTTAAGTATATTAGAACTTAATCTTATTTTTAATTGTTCAATATATTTGATTAAATCAGCCATATTAGGAACTGCCATTTCAGCAGCACCAGTTGGCGTTGGTGCTCTTAAGTCAGCAACAAAATCAGCAATTGTAAAATCAATTTCATGGCCAACAGCACTAATTATTGGAATTTTTGACTCAAATATTGCTCTTGCTACTATTTCTTCGTTAAATGGCCATAAATCTTCAATCGACCCACCACCACGGCCAACGATTAGGACATCTAAATCAAAAGTATTGGCTAACTTAATATTTTTAACGATATCTTTAGCGGCACTTTCCCCTTGTACTAAACTTGGGAACAAAATAACTTGTCCAATTGGATATCTTCTTTTAATTGTCGATATTATATCTTTAATGGCGGCTCCTGTATTAGCTGTGATAACTCCAATTTTTGTTGGATATTTTGGGATAGTTTTTTTATATTTTTCATCAAACAAACCTTCGCTAGCTAATTTTTGTTTTAATTTTTCAAAAGCAATATATAAATTACCAATGCCATCTTCCATCATATCTTCAACATAAATTTGATAATTACCAGTCGCTTCATAAACACTAATTCTTCCTGTAATTAAAACTTTAGTTCCATCAACTGGACTAAAATTTAGTTTTCTAGCATTATTGCTAAACATAATTACATTAATTTTACTGGTTTCATCTTTAATTGAAAAATATAAGTGACCTGATGAATGAGCTTTAAAATTAGATATTTCACCTTTTATAAAGACTTGTTGTAAATTAATATCAGTATCTAATACATGTTTAATGTAACGATTAACAACGCTTACGCTTAAATACTTATCATTCATGTAACACCATCTCATGATATACTTTATCCAAAACAGCATTAATCATTTTAGCTACTTCATCATCACTATAAGCCTTAGCTAATTCAACAGCTTCATTAATGCAAACGATGCTTGGAGTTTTAGTATATAGTAATTCATAAATACCCATTCTTAAAATAGCAATATCAGTATTGCCTAATCTATCAATTGTCCATTTTTTTAAATATTTATTAGCAATATTATCAATATCATTTTGATAAGTTAAAACGCCATAGACTATATCTTTAACAAATTCATTGTCAATTTCTAGATTTTCTTTAATGACATCTTCTACTTCATACATCATTTTGTTTTTTTCATATACAATTATTTGATATAGTATCGTCATTATAATTTTTCTTGCTTCACTTCTATTTAACTGTTCCATAATAACAACCTCGTTTTCATAATATTCATTATATCATGAATTATGATAATTAAAAAGCCTAAATTTTAGACTTATTTAACTTTTTCCTTCAATTCATATAAGAAAGTCATAGCTTCTAAAGGAGTCATTTCTAATGGATTTATCTTTTTTAATTCTTTTTCAACAACTGATTCTTCTTTAATTAAATCATCTAAAGGTAAAGATTCTTGAATAATAAAGTCCCTTTTCTTCTCTTTATTTTCATAAACATTTAAAATTTGATTAGCCCTTTTAATTAAAGAATCTGGCAAGTTAGCTAATTTAGCAACATGAATACCATAACTTTTATCGATACTGCCTTTTTTAATTTTATGTAAAAAAGTAATATTACCATTTTCTTCATATGCAGAAACATGAATATTTTTTAAATCGCTTAAACTATTTTCTAAGTCAGTTAATTCGTGATAATGGGTCGAAAATAAAGTTTTACATTTAATATTATCGTGAATATACTCGATAATTGCTTGGGCTAAAGCCATACCATCAAAAGTAGCTGTTCCGCGACCTAATTCATCAAATAAAATTAAAGAATTACTAGTAGCATTACTAATAGCATTATTAGCTTCTTTCATTTCAACCATAAAAGTTGATTCCCCACTAACTAAATCATCACTTGCTCCAATTCGAGTAAATATCGCATCAAAAATTGGTAATGTAGCTTCTTTAGCGGGAACAAAGCAACCAATTTGAGCCATTATAACAGTGATTGCTAATTGTCGCATATAAGTTGATTTACCAGCCATATTTGGACCAGTAATTAATAAAATATTTGTTCTTTCATCCATAATAATATCATTAGGAACATATTCTGATTCAATCACTTGTTCAACGACTGGATGACGATCATCGATAATTTTAACTAAACGATCAGTTGTTAATTTAGGTCGAACATAGTTATAATTGGAAGAGACATTAGCAAATGATTGCAAGCAATCAATTTCACTAATTACTTTAGAAATATTTTGTAATTTAGGAATATACTCTTTAACTTTATCTCTAACTTCACTAAATAATTGATATTCCAAATCGATTATTTTTTCTTCGGCATTCAATATCAAATTTTCCTTTTCTTTTAAAATTGGGCTAATGTACCTTTCACAATTAGATAAAGTTTGTTTCCTTTCGTAGCCATACTCATCTTTGATCAAGCCAACATTACCTTTTGAAATTTCAATATAATAACCAAATACTTTATTATAACCAACCTTTAGATTTTTAATACCTGTTCGATCACGCTCTTCATTTTCAAACTTAGCAATAAAATCTTTACCACCTTTTCGTAAATCTTTAAGTTCATCCAATTCTTGATTATAACCTTCTTTAATAATATAACCTTCTTTAATTGTAACAGGTGGATTTTCGTAAATACTCATCTCTAATAATTCATATAAATCTTCTAAGGTTTCAATATTTTTATAAAAATCAATTTTAGTTAAAATATCTTTAATATTAGGTAAAACTTTTAAAGAATTTTTAAGTTGTAACATATCTCTTGCGTTAGCCGATCCAAAGGCGATTCGGCCTGATAATCTTTCTAAATCATATACTTCTAATAAATATTTTTCTAAGTCATTAGTTAAAATAAATTCTTCTAATAGTTTTTCGATACAATCATAACGTCTTTCAATTTCATTTTTATCAACTAACGGATTTTCAATAAAATTTTTAAGTAATCTAGAACCCATGGCTGTTTTAGTTTTATCTAATAACCAAATTAAAGAATGATTTCTTTGTTTTAGTCTTAAAGTCTCTGTTAACTCTAAATTTCTTTTCGTATGAATATCCATTTTTAAATAGTTCTTATTTTCTCTAATAATAGCTTTTTGTAAATGTGATAAATCACGAAACTGCGTATAATTAATATAATTTAATAAATATTTAATTACTTCAACTAATCTAGCATCAGAAATATCCTCATAAACATAATGGTATTGTTCTAAATCGGATTTGTTATCAAAAATAGAAACTGTTATTTTAAAATTATTTTTTAACAAAGAATAAACATCTTTGTTAAAATTTTCACTAACAACTACTTCTTTAATACCAAGACTTACTATTTCACTAACTAATTTAGTTGGATTGTGCTCTAATAAAAAAGTATAAATCTCACCGGTTGTTATATCACTATAGCAAACGGCATAGCAATAATTAAGATCAATAATCCCACCAATATAATTATTTTCTTTTTCATCTAATGATTCGTTAAATAAAGTTCCACTACTAATTATTTGAACCATTCCTCGTTTGACAATACCTTTAGCTAATTTAGGATCTTCTAGCTGTTCACATATACCTACTTTATATCCTTTAGCTACAAGTTTTTCAATGTAAACATTCGCTGCATGATAAGGGACGCCACACATTGGAATACGTTCATCTAATCCAGCTGCTTTACCAGTTAAAGTAAGTTCTAATTCATGAGAAACTGTTATAGCATCCTCAAAAAACATTTCATAAAAATCGCCTAGACGATAAAAAACAATAATATCTCTATTTTGTTTTTTAGTTTCGATATATTGTCGCATCATCGGCGTTACCTTATTTAAGTCAACACTATCTAAAGTCATTTACATCACCATTATTTATTTTACCAAAAATTACAAACAAAAAAAAGCATTAAGACTGCTTTTCTAAATAAAATATTACTAAATTGAACTGTTGCCTTTTGTCGTCATAAATTTTTTTTGCAAAGAAAGTTCAACTGAAGAATTAATTTCCAACTCATATTGTTTATTTAACATTTCACTAAGTATATTACTAATAACTTGTTCACGACGTACTTTCATATTATCAATATCGATTTGTAATTGACTTTTCTTATCACTATATTCACAAATAAATTTTGCAACATCTGAAATCAAATTATTTAATGTAGATAATTCTGAACTGACTTTTTGCCTTTTTTGATCAATGATAGTATTATCCATATCTATTTTTTGTTGTGTTGTACCACTGATTACAGAAAGTTCATCACTAATATTGTGTTGATATGTTTTAATTGTTTTAAATAAAATAACACCAATATAAACTAAGTTAATAATATTAAGTAACAAAGTATTAAGGGTAATAGAAGTAATGAATAAAAGACTAGAAAAAGGAATTATCATAACTAATCCAGAAATAACCGCCATCAATTTTAAGTGTTTCTTTAATTTTGGAAAATTAATAATTCTTTTTTTCAATTCTTCGTTTCTTAAATATTCGGCATTTAAATTATTCAATTCAGCTTCTTTGCTTTTTTTCTCAAGTTTTAAACTGATAAGTTTATTTTGATTATTATCAATGATTGTTGTAAAATTTGCTAACTGAGATTCTTTAGCCATAATTTCTTCTAAATATTTATCCATGACTATTTCCTTTCATAACTTTATATTTTACATTGTTTATTTTGCTTGTCAATAATTTTTTAAATAATTGATTGCATCATCAATATGTTTAACTTCAACTAATTTAATATTTAAATCTTCTTCCTCGACTATTTTTAAAGCTTCTTCATAATTATCAGTAGGCACAAAAAACAGATCAGCATTTTCTTTAATAGCTGCTTTTATTTTATATTCAATACCGCCAATGACACCAACATTACCAAATTCGTCAATTGTTCCAGTTCCTACTATTTTCAAACCGTTAGTTAAATCCTCTTCAGTTAAATAATCATAAATTGATAAACTCATCATAAATCCACCTGAAGGTCCTGATTCTGATTTTTTAAAATTAATAGAGACATTTTTAGAAGGAATAACCTCTTTTGTCTCACTAACCATAATGCCAACTAAACTTTCACCACCGATTGTTACTTTGTTTGCTGTTCTTTTATATTCAACGCCATCATTGATGACTTTAAAGTTTAATTGTTCATTTTCTTTAATTACTTTTAAAGCTTCTTCCTTACTATTTATTTTTATATCATTTATTTCAATTATTTTATCACCAATTTTTAAATCAGTATCGGCTTCTTCGTAAACATATATAATATTTACTTCTCGATTTTTGACTTCATAATCTAGTCCAGCTTTATTAAAGGCAACTATGATAGCATTTTGGTTAGCTTCTTCTAATAATAAATGATTACGATAATTATTTTCTTCAATTGTTTCATTAGAAGCAATTACCTCTTCTTTTTTGATGATATCCCAATCATCATTAAAATAAGCGATGATTAAAGTAGGAATTGTCGCTTTAAATTCTGAAATATATGCGAGATTTAAAGAACCATTTATCTCATAACCATCTTCAACCTCTAATCTTTTTGATACATCAATTAAACCACCTGGTGTATCAATATAGTAAGGTAGTTCAAATGTGACAATCAAAAACAAAAAAATTAATATTAATAAAAATTTATAATTTTCTTTGATAATTTTTTTTATTTGGACATATAGTTTATTAAGCATTTTTAATCCTCCTTAAGGAAAGTGATTTCGTTTGAAAAAAATAATATTTAGTATACTAATTATGATATGTTTAATTATTTGTGGTTATGAAATATTAAGTGAATCAAAGACAATTATGGATGCTGTATCATTTTCTTTTAATATTTGGATTACCAATGTTTTTCCTTCGCTATTCCCATTTTTTGTCTTATCAGAAATATTGATGAATTATGGTTTTATTGAGTTAATTGGTGAATTGTTTAAGCCATTATTTGAAAAACTATTTAAAATTAATGGCAATGCAGCATTTGTTTTTATTATGAGTTTAATTTCCGGATTTCCAAGTAACGCTAAATATACTAGAGAATTATATTTACAAAACAAATTAACAGCTCAAGAAGCAACTAAAATACTTATGTTTAGTCATTTTTCTAATCCTTTATTTATTTTAGGAGCAATTTCAATTACTTTCTTAAATGATAAAAAATTAGGTATAATTGTAATGATATCACATTATTTAAGTAATGTAATTATTGGATTAATTTTTAGAAATTATAATCCTAGTAAATTAACTAATGATAAATTTTCTTTAAAAAATTCGATTATCCAAATGCATAACAAAAGAATTAATAATAATAAAAGATTTGGAACAATTATTACTAATTCTTTAATAAATAGTATTAATACTTTATTATTAATTTTAGGTGTTATAACTACTTTTTTAATTATAACAACTATTATTGATAACAATTTCCATTTATCCTTATTAAGTAAATCTTTAATTAGTGGTTTTTTGGAAATGACTCAAGGACTTAAACATGTTAGTTTATTAAATACTTTAAATGAAAATAAAGCTATTTTAATATGCATGATTATTTCATTTGGTGGTTTATCAGTTCATACACAAATTTTAAGTATTATTAGTGATACTGAAATTAAATATAAACCATTTTTATTAGCTAGATTACTTCATGTTATTATTTCAAGTATAATCTGTTTTATTCTCCTAAATATGTAATATGTGCTTAACCATTTAATATTACCATTTTTTTTTTTTTTTTCAGCATCTGATAATTCAGTGCCTGTTTCATCTATAATTTTATAAAATCTAGCAACATAAGTATCTTTAGCGAAAATCACCACAGATGTTTCTCGTTTTAATAGCAAAGATTAAGTTTTGCTATCGTCAGCTGAAAAATCAGCTAAATAAATATCATTTTCATTAGTATTATATTGATAAATAGCTGTTAACCCAAAATTTTGATTTTCAAAGTTATCATTATATATAGGAATATTAACTAATATCATAGCATTATTAGTGTAATCAGAAAAAGTTCCCGCAAATTTAGCAGAAATATTAACATCTTTAAAATAACTATCTCCAGGTAATTTTGTTGTGTAAGAGCCAAATTGAAATGTTTTGTTGTCATAATCTAAACGTAATTGATCTTTACTGCCATCACTGTAAACAAAATCTAAGCAATAAGATCCACATTTTAAAACTTGATTTATATCTTTTTCTATAAACTTTTTGTTTATCTCATAACTTATTAATGATTGTTTATTTAATAATTCTGTTTTAAGGCCACTATTTGTGTATAAATTTTTTATTCCTATTACTATCTGAAAAAGAAAAATTGCTATCACCATTACTAAAGAAAATGACACAATTAATTCAACTACTGTAAAGCCTTTCTTCATTCTACTTTCCCCTTTCAAATTTTAATTTTTAAAGTTGCGTAAGTATCATCATTAAATTCAACAATCAAACGATAATTATTTTCATTTGTACTATTTATAAAATTAATAAATGATTTCATTTTTTCTGTTAAATCAATATTGTTAAGATTGTCTTTTAATTGATTAATATCTTCTTTAGTAAATAAAATTGTTTTAACATTTGCAGCATCTAATAAAGTCTCACAATAAATATATTCAGTAAAATATTCATTTGAACAAGATGTAATATCAATATATAAAAGATTATTTTCATCTATTGCTGATGTTAATTTATTTAAACTTCCTTCACTTAAATAATCTCTTATATTTTTAACTAAATACAAATTATTAACATTATTATAACTAAATGAACGATTGTAACTATTATTAATAGATACAAATTGCGAATAAATGATAACCAAACTAGTCATTACGATCGTTGAAACAGCTATCGTTTCGGCGAGGATAAATCCCTTTTTATTACTTTTTTTCATAATTCCCTCCTTTTAGCTTGAAATTATCTTAAATATATTATATAATATTTTCAGAATAAAAACTAGTCCTAAAAATACAAAAGGGGTTGAAATTATGATTAGACAATTTGATTTTGAAAAAATGCCAGTTGTTGAAATAGTAAATGAGATTATGGTCGACGCTAGTAAAAGAGGTGCATCTGATATTCATTTTGATCCGTTGGATGATCATATGCGAATCAGGATCAGAATAGATGGAATTTTACATAATTACGCTACTGTTCCTAATTCAATCAAAAAGAATTTGATTACGCGTATTAAAATTATTTCTGGCATGAATATTACCGAATCACGATTACCACAAGATGGTGCGATTAAAGCTACTTTACAAAATACTAATTTAGATTTACGTGTTTCTTGTATACCAACTAACAACGGCGAGAAAATCGTTATTCGTATTTTAGATTATTCAATGAGTTTAGCTGGAGTTGAAAATTTAGGCTTTAGCGATGATAATTATAAAAAAGTTTTAGAAATGATTAGTAAACCAAATGGAATTATTTTAGTTACTGGTGCGACTGGTACAGGTAAATCTACTACTGTTTACTCTATCTTACAAAAATTAAATACCGAAGCTACTAATATTGTAACTGTCGAAGATCCAGTTGAAATGAATATTGAGGGAATTAATCAAATTCAAACTAATAGTGAAATTGGTCTTACCTTTGCAACAGCTTTACGTTCTATTTTGCGTCAAGATCCTAATATTATTATGGTCGGTGAAATTCGTGATACTGAAACGGCCAAAATAGCTGTTCGTGCTTCTATTACTGGACATTTAGTCTTATCTACTATCCATACTAACAACTCATTAAATACAATTGAAAGATTACTTGATATGGGAGTTGAAAGATATTTATTAGCTAGCTCTTTAGAAGGCGTTATTTCTCAAGTCTTAGCTCGTAAATTGTGTCCTCACTGTCGAACTTTAAGAAAAACTAATATATATGAAAAACAATTATTTAAAGATGTTTTGAATAAAGACATTGAAGAAATTTATACTACTGAAGGTTGTGAACAATGTGGTAATGGTTATGCTGGACGTATAGCTATCCATGAAGTATTATTATTTAATCAAGATATTAGAGATGCCATAAGTGCTGGTGTAAGACGTGATAAATTAAGAGAGTTAGTATATCAATCTGATGTTAATACTCTTCTTGAAGATGGCTTAGAAAAAGTGTTAATGGGATTAACTACAGTTGAAGAAGTAATAAAATTAATTGAATTAGAAGATGATGAGAAAGGTTCAAAAGCTTATGGCTTAAAAAGTGCTTTAAGTAATACTGCTATGACTAAAGATCATCATAAAACATTTAGTGACATTGTCGAGAAAAAAAATGAGATAGATGATATTATTAATAGTGATTCAGCAACTGTTAAAGTTAATGACATCGACAATTCACAAAATAACACTTATTCAAATAATGAACAAACTAACTCATCTTCTGAAAATACATCTGTTGAACATGCTATTCCTAATGAAATTAATACAATTACTTATCAAGAACCAACTACACAGATAAGCTATTCAGATCCACAAAATCAATCTACTACTCAAGAAAATATGCCTCAAACATTAAACGATTTAATTAATAAAGCAAATAAAAACTAGAGATAATTTTTTACTCTAGTTTTTAATTTTATTTAAATAACATTGCTAACACTAATACGCCCAAAACAATACGATAAATCATAAATATTTTAAAATCATGTCTTTTTATATATTTGAGCAAAAACGATATACATAGTAGTCCTATTATGAAGGAAATTAAAATTCCTATTCCAAATATTGCTAAATTTTCACTAATAATTGTCAATGTATTATCTTTAATCAAACTAAACAAAGTTGCTCCAGCCACCACTGGAACTGATAAATAAAAAGAAAATTTCGCACTATCTTCACGATTAATTCCTAAAGCTCGACTAGCAGTGATCGTTGTTCCACTCCTTGAAAAACCTGGAATTAAGGCAAATATTTGGGCACATCCAATAATTAAAGCTTGATACCATTTCATATCTTTCATATTCATATTAGTTTTACTTTTTTTATCAACTAAATAAATAATAATACCCATAATAATTAAAGCTAAAGCAATTATCCATAATTGTTGTCTAAAAAAAGAATCAAAAATATCTTCAAACAAAACCCCAACAATTCCAGCTGGAATAGTAGCTAAAATAAGAAACCAAAACAATTTACCTTCTTTAGTTTTATTTCCTTTTGTCAAACCATTAATTAATAAACTCCATAATTCTTTAAAAAAGAATATAATAATAGCTAAGAGAGTCCCAAAATGTAAAGCCAAATCAAAAGAAAGCTCAATATTACTGCTAATACTACTACCAATTCCAAATATTTCACGAAAAATAATTAAATGTGCTGAAGAAGAAATCGGTAAAAATTCAGCTATACCTTGAATAATTCCTAATATTATAATATCTAACATAATAATCACCTAATTTATTGTATCATATCTTTATTATAATTTTTTGTTATAATTAAAATATTGACATCCTCTTTTCATTTTATTCATATATTTTATCTTTCATGCTATAAATACAACCACAAAAATCTTGACGATACAAATTATATTGTTTTGATAATAAAATACTTTTTTTATAACCATCTTTTTTCTTAAAATCACTGACTAAATATTTAACGTTATATTCCTTTTCTAAAGATAGTCCAATTTCATTTAATTTGTTACTATTTTTGAAGGGACTAACTGTTAAAGTTGTACCAAAATAATCATAATTTTTAGCTAAAGAAGCTGTTTTCCTTAATCTTAATTCATAACATTTAAAGCATCTTACACCACCTTCTTTAGCGTCTTCTAATCCTATTACAGTCTGATGAAATAATTCATTGTCATAATCACAATCTAACACTTTAATATTAAATAGTTTACATAATTTAATTTGTTCTTGTTTTCTTTTTTCATATTCCTCAATTGGTTCAATATTAGGGTTATAATAAAGAACTGTTATATTAAAATAGTCTTTTAAATATGTTATAACATAACTACTACATGGCGCACAACAACTATGTAACAATAATGTTTTTTTTCCGTTTAAATTATTTAATATTTTTTCTAATTCAATCTGATAATTCATAAAATCACCTTATTAATTATAACAAAAACAATCAAATAATTCAATTGATTGTTTTATTGTTCTATATTTCATATGGACTTAACCAAGTACCATTATCTCAAGCTCTTTGTTTGTGTTTTTATTCACCAAATTGATTTAATTCATGAGGCAATTCTGAAGTTCCATCATTGACATTAATTATAGTATCAGGAATAATATTTATAACTGCGCGAAGATTTTCAGGAAAGTCAGTATTTGTCATGCTATTACCAAGAACACCAAAAACCCGCCAAATATAAGAATTACTAACTGGAGTCATCGTCCATTGATACTCATTCCCCTCTAAAAATGAATTGCCTGCTCCAGATAAATTATATTCATCTAATGTTATTAACCCTACTTTGGCTGGTTCAATTGATAAATTATTTGTACAAGTGGTACGATCTGATGAACTAGTTGTTGTCTCATTGCACCAAATTTGTTCTACTATAATATCATTTCCCATTAATTGGCCATAAAAATCATTGTTTAACCATTGCTTAACATAACTATTATCCCAATTAGTACTACTTTCATCATATATAATTGATGTGACAAAATCATCAGTTACTAATCTTATACTTCCATCTACGTTAATTCCCATTATTCGCCATAAAAATCCTGAATACCAAATATAATTATTATTAGGATTTCCTTTGGTATAACATCCACCCATATAACTATAGTTATTATCTCCTGGCGTTGTACAACCATTACCGGTTGTTGCTAATTCTGGAAACTGAGCTAATAAAGTATCACCGATTGAAAGTTGTACTAATCCTCCGCACTCTTCATCATCCATAACAAATGTTCCATCGCCACATAATGTAAATATGTGACTATTACTTTCAACTACTAAATTGGTAACTCTTCCATTACTATAAGTAACACTTTCTACTTTAGCATTGCCTAAATTAACCATTTTACTTATTTCTTCACTAGTGAATGTCGTCTTATTAGAACAATCTACTTCATCAGCTTCTAATGAACCCATTTGTTTTTTTATTTCACTTGTTGCACAATAATTATTAATTCCACTATAGATCATACTGGCTTCAGATCTTCCTGCCGATACACGTGCATCTTCTACTACATTTAATATAATTGGCGTAGCTATTATAGCTCTATAGCAAGTATTATAATTACCGCCAATAATTCAATTAAGGTAAATCCTTTTTTCGACATATCATCAACTTCTCAATATTATTATGTTTCTTAGAATTATTATCTATTTATAATTTTAACTTATTTTTAGTCATTAGTAAATAATTAGTTTTATTTATAATAAAATATATCAATACATTATCTGCAAAGCATTTTCCAACTATATAAAAACCTCGTTTCTATTTTGTCTAAGAAACGAGACTTTATCAAAATTTAAAAATTAAACATCAACCATTCCGGTTTAAAAATCATAAGTATTCCAATCAGCATCATTAAGATACCACCAATTAAATGTGATAATTTGTTATACTTAGTAGAAATACCGGTTAATTTTAATGTTTTCATCGCAATAATAAAAATAACAATATCATCAACCAAGAAAAATAAAATATAAATTAATATATAAATAAAATATTGCAATCCATTTAAATTATTTAAAGCTAAAATTTGGGTAAAAATCAAAGGTAGACCAGATGAACATGCTAATTCAATCAAATTGACAGTAACAGCCAAACCCATAACTCCTAAAATAGCTAAAAAATAAGTTTTTTTATTATCCATTTGTGCAACAATGCGATTAATTCTTTTCAAAATAGACTTTCTTTTATCCTTATCGACAACTTGACAACCATCATCTCTTTTTCTTTCTTTATAATAACTAGTTAAATTAACAATTCCTCCTAATAAAGCAATTATGGCAATTATAAAACGAACCCAAAATATTTGTGATAAGGTTATTGCAACAGATAACCATGCTAACATAAAAGCCAAATAAATTAAAGCGGATGTTGTCAAAAATGTCAAACCGATAACCCACATTTTTTTACGATCTTTCATAGTCATAATGATCGATAATAAAAATAACAATACCCACATTGCACATGGATTAAAACCGTCGATAAAACCTAAAATGATAGCCACTAACGGTAATGATACATCTTTAGGATCAATATCACCCAGTAAAGGAATATTATAAACACCTTCGGGTGGATTAATAGTATATTCGACATCTAAATCATTAATAACAACATCAACTATATCAACATATGATTCTGCTTTATATTTATTAACTGCTGCTTTAATTTGCTTTTCAACTGTATCATTAAATCCGGTCATACCAGTAGTACCAATAACTGTATAAGGAACCGTTTTATTATTATTATTTAAGGCTTGTCTTACTTCGGTTAAAAGAGAATCATTTTCTTCATTTTTAGTGGTTTCATACATAACTAAATTTATATTATTCTCTTTTGTATATTCTTGTAAAAATTGTATTTCTTCTTCACAAGTACTACAAATATCAGAATAAAACAAATATATATCTAATTGTTCATCTGCTTGAGCAAAGGGAATAAAAAGAAATAAGCATAATAACATAATAATAATTTTCTTCATTTTATATAACACTCCAACATCTCACTAATTTGTTCTACTGTTTTCTCACCAACAACTCTAGTCAATTCTTTTTCATTATCCAAAATTATTAAAACTGGTAAGATCTCACCTATACTATATTGATTAACTATGTCTTCATCCAAGTCAAAATCATAATTAATGTATTCAAAATCAGGAAACAGCTCCTTTATTTTTTCATATCGTGAATGCATAATTAAACAAGCTGGGCACCAAACGGCACTAATTATAATTATTTTAATAACCAAACACCCCTTCCAAGCTATCATCATTAGTTATAAAATTATCGACATCAACTACAATAAAATCTTCTTTATCATTTCTAACTATTATTTTAGTTATTCCTGCATTGATGATAAATCTTTTACAAAACATACAAGGCATAGCATTTTTAACATATTCACCAGTTTGAACTTCTTTTCCTACCAAATATAAAGTAGCACCAATAATATCTTTTCTAGCAGCACTTATAATGGCATTTTGTTCAGCATGAACACTACGACACATTTCGTATCTTTCACCTCTTGGAATTTTCAATTTTTCCCGCATACAATAACCCAAATCACCACAGTTTTTTCTTCCTCGAGGTGCACCATTATAACCTGTCGAAATAATTTCATCATTTTTTACAATAACTGCTCCAAAAGCACGTCTTATACAAGTCGATCTTTCTAATACAGCTTCAGCAATGTCTAAATAATAATTTATTTTATCTACTCTTTGCATAATTTTGACTCCTTATAACATATATCAAACTTTTCTAAAAAGTAATCGATTTCTTCTTCTTTCGTTAAATGTGACAAACTAATTCTAATACTTGATTTCGCTTTTGCTTCATCTTTTGTCAAGGCATAAACTGATTTTGATATAATTCCCGTTGAACAAGCAGTTTGCGTCGAAATATAAATATCATACCTTTCTAAAGCATGTAACATTGTCTCTGGTTTAACACCTATAACACTAACATTTAAAATATTAGGAATACAATATTCATTACTATTGACATAAACATCGGGATATTTATTCAATCCACTTTTTAATCTATTATTTAATTTAGTTATATATACATAATTAGTATCTATATTTTCTAAAATTAAACGTATTGCTTTAGCAAAAGATGCAATTAAAGATGTAGCTGGTGTACCAGAACGAAAAACAGTTGTGCTTTTCCCACCATGAATCAATGGTTCTAAAGTGATATTTTCTTTTTTATACAACAAACCAATTCCTTTAATTCCATAGATTTTATGGGCTGAAAAACTAGCTAAATCAATATCATTTAAATCTATTTTTATTTTTCCCAAGCCTTGAGTCATATCAACGTGAAAGAAACATTTAGGATATTTTTTTATAATCTTAGCTATTTTGTCCAAAGGTTGAACAATTCCTATTTCGCTATTGACGGCACAAATACTTACTAAAATAGTTTCATCAGTTAATAATTTTTCTAAATCTTCTAAATCAACAATTCCTTTATTATCACATTTGACAAAGTCAATTTTAAATCCTAACTTTTGTAAATATGTTAAAGGACCATAAATCGAAGAATGCTCAAATTCAGTGGTAATAATATGTTTACCTCTATTTTGATACTTAAAAGCAATTCCTTTAATCGCCGTATTATTTGATTCTGAAGAACCACTGGTATAGATAATTTCTTTTTCTTTAACATTTAACAAATCAGCAATTTGTCTAGTTGCCGCTTCAATTAAATTATTGGCTTCAACACCTAATTTATGTAATGAATTAGGGTTACCAATATATTTTTTACTAGTTTCGACAAATGTTTTTAAAACATCGTTATTAGTTGGCGTTGTAGCTGAATAATCTAAATAAATCATATAATCACCTTTAATAATTTTACCAAATTTATAATTGTTTGTAAATTAAATATGCATTCTTCTTTTTAATTCTTCTAATATCTCTTTAGATTTAAAAATAAGTAACCCAAGAAAGCAAAAAATATTTAAAAGTGCACAAATAATAGAAGGTATTTTATTAGTAATAATATTAGTAAAAACAAAAGTTAAAGGAATCATTCCAATCAAAGCAATACAGATAAAATAAAATAACTCTTCATCTAAATAGTCGTGTAATACAATTGATAGAATTGCAATACTAACACTTCCAACAATACATAAAATAGGTACTGCGTAAGTTAGTGACCAACCATGCCAGCCAGTAAAATAATCCCAAGATATTATTAAAATAGCAAAAATTACCAATTGCCATAAAATAGTTTTATAAATACTATCTCGTTTCGTTAAAGTTGTTTTTAAAATAATAAATAAACAAACAAAGCCAAAAATAACTAAAAGACTAAAATGATACTTATTTAAAGCATAGTCAATGGCTACACAAATCAAAGAAACAATAATACTAACTAATAATAAAATTTTAAAAAATAAAGAAAATCTTTTTTTAATTGTCGGAACATAAGGGAAAACATTATTTTCTGATTTACCAACTAACTTATTTTGACATAGTGGACATATGTCATCAGTAACATTAACTTTAACATGACATTTTTTACATTGTTTCATCTAATTCACCTACTCTATTTTATTAGAAATAATTGTAATATCAATTCCAAAACTTGCTAGTTTACGATAAAAATCTTTAATAATATCCGTACTAACAAAAACAGATGTAAAAGAAATATTTAATTTATCTAAATATGAACACAAAGAAACTTGTATTTTATCAGTACTAACATATACTTCAAAGCTATCGATATAATTCTTTATTTCATCTGGTATTTTAATGCTACCTAAATTGGTAACTGATGTGGTTAAGTTTTTATTTGATAAAAAACTGACAAATTTTAAAATGATATTTTTAATAAATAATGGTACTAATCTAACCAAAAAATTATGTTCGATAGTTGCAAATTTATTCATTCTTTTAAATAAATTTTCCTGTTTTAATTCTTGTTTTAAATAACTATCAACGTATTTAATAATAGAATCTAAATCATCTTCACCTTTATATTTCAACTTTAAAACACTAAAAAAATTACGAGCTGTTTGTGATTTAAAATACTTTCGTAAGTTAACTGGAATATCGACATAAATTGGTTTAGCTTTATCTTTTAGATTCATATTTTCCCTAATTGCCCAAATATAAATTCCCACGACTAAACCAGTTAAAGTTGTGTGATATTGATGCGATAGATCAAGCATAGCTTGAACACTCATTGTTCCTGTGATTACTTTAAACCGATAATCATCAAACTTTTCGCCTTTTATTTTATAAGCTTTTTCATCAACTTCATTTTTTAAATTAGCTGACTTATAATATTTTTTAAAACTATCGGCATTTTTTTCTTCTAATGAAGCATCATAATCCAAATTAATTTCATTACCCAAATTATACTTTTTATTTAAATATATATTAACTATCATTTTTAAAAATTCTAAGGCTCCTGTACCATCAGATAAAGCGTGATAAACTTCTAAATTAATTCTATTTTTATAATAATTAACTCTAAATAATAACTTTTTTTTATTTTTACGATATAAAGGACTACATATTTCTCTTTTTTCTTCTTTAACAATCGGTTTTTTATTAGTTGTTTCTAAATAATGCCAAAAAAATCCTTGCTTTAAAACCGAACTAAAATTAGGAAAATAATCTAAGGCTTCATTAGTCGCCTCTTGTAAAATATCTTTATTAATATTTTCTTTTAAAATACAAGTAAACCTAAAAACCTTGGGATCTTTTTTGTTGCTTGATGGAGGAAAAATTTTGGCTGCGTTATCTAATTTAAACCATCTTTTTTTCATGATTTTTCTCCTTTAATAAAATCATTAATCAATTTATAACATTTTTTATTTTCTTTTGAGTTAGGAAAATATGTAAAAAAACCATGAATAACATCTTTCATTCGATATATTTTTACTTCATTTTTAAATTCTTTTAATTTTTTACCATATGCTTCTCCTTCATCTCTTAAGGGATCATATTCCGCAGTAATTATCAATGTTTTAGGTTGCTTAGCTAAATTATCAACATTTAAAGGTGTCACATATTTACTACTTAACTTAGATTTATCTTTAACATATAAATCTAAATAATTATTAATTCTTTTATTAGTTAAAATCCAATTATTACCATTTTCTTTAATTGATTTGAATGGACTATTTTCATCGTGTAAATGATAAGTCAAAGGATATAATAAAATTTGTTGTTTTATTTTAAATTCTTTTTTTTCGCTTGCGATAATGGATACTACACTAGCTAGATTACCTCCTGCACTATCCCCCATCAAAATGATATTTTTATTTTCTAAAAAACTATTTTCACTACAAAAATATTTAGTTACTTCATAACAATCAATTAAACCATTAGGAAATGGGTATTCTGGAGCTAAACGATAATCAATCGACATAACTATTGAATTAGTGTTTTGGGCTAATATAGCACATATTTTAGTATAATTAGCTACACTTCCACAAACAAAACCACCGCCGTGAAAATAAATAATTAAATTATTAGTTTCTTTATCCGGTAAAAACATTCTAACGCCTACGGTGTGATCTTTAACTAAAATTCTTGTATCAATAAAACTATATTTACCTAAAAAATTATTTTTAATAATGTCATTAAACAATCTTTCTTTTTTGTAGTCTTCTATATCAAATTTTGAAATAGTTTGAATTATTTTCTTTGTTATTTTTTTCATATTTCACCTACTTAATTATAACATTATGAATAAAGAAAAACAAGTTATTAACTTGCCCTAAAATGCTTTCATATTAGATTTAAAAATCATCTGTTTATTAGTTAAGGGATTGGTAATAATCAATTCATAAGCATGTAAACACAAACGTTTATATTTACTTTTTCCATATTTGATATCACCTAATATAGGTGTTTCATTATATGCCAATTGAACTCTAATTTGATTTTTTTTACCTGTTTTAATATTTATATCTAACCAAGTATATTGATCATTTTCTTTTATTTTTTTATATTCTGTAATAGCTATATCTCCTTTGTCACTAACGTAAACATAATGATTACTATTTTCTTTTAAATAGTTTTTTAAAACACCATAATTTTTTGTTTTTCCAACTACAATTGCTATATATTTTCTAGTAAAATTGTGCCAATTAGCTTGATATAGTTTTTTTATTTTTTCATTTTTAGCAAATATTACCAAACCGGAAGTATCTTTGTCTAAACGATGAATAATAAAAATTTTATTTTTTTTATTATCTTTTTTTACATAATTACTTACTAAATTATATAAAGTGGTATTATGTTTACCATCAGATATCGTTAACATATTATACGGCTTATCAACAACAATAATATCTTTATCTTCATAAATGATATCTATATCCTTTGGTCTGTTATATTTATTAATTTTAACAGTTTGCCCTTTTTTTAACAAATAATTATATTGTGTAACTATTTTATCATCAACTAATATACAATTATTTTTCAATAAAGATTTTATTTTTTTATGACTATAATTAAAATTATTAAATAAAAATAATAATAATTCTTGACTTTCTAATACTTTTTTCACATTAATCACCTAAAACTCATTTAACTAATATTTATTATTCGCCTATTCCATACTTTTCAACATATTCTTGATAAGTCATTTGTTTATCTTTATAACTACCATCCATCTTTATTTCAATCAATCTATTACTAACTGTTTCAATCAATTCTTGATCAAAAGTTGAAAATATAATAACACCCATAAATCTTTTTAATCCTTCATTTAATGAAGTAATGGATTCAATGTCTAAATGATTTGTAGGTTCATTAAATAATAAAACATTACTTTTTTCTAGCATCATTTTACTAAACATACATCTAACTTTTTCACCACCTGATAAAACATTCACTTTTTTAAAAACCTCATCGCCTGAAAATAACATTCTACCTAAAAAACCTCTTACAAAGTTATCATCTTTATTATCAGTATATTGTTTTAACCAATCAGTCATAATTAAATCGTTATCAAAATATTCATCATGATTTTTTTTAAAATAACTTATTTTAACATTACTTCCGATTTTAATACTACCACTATCTGGTTTTAGATTACCAGATAATATATCTAATAAAGCTGTTTTAGCAATCTCATTAGTTCCAATTAAAGCAATTTTATCATCTGGTCTTATTGTTAAACTAAAATCTTTTAAAATTATTTTATTACCAATACTATAATTAATTTTTTCTAGTGTGATAACTTCTTTGCCAACATTTTTATCAAAATCAAAATTAATATAAGGATACTTTCTACTAGAAGGTTTGATTTCATCTAAAACTATTTTTTCTAATGATTTTTTTCTTGAAGTTGCTTGTTTTGATTTAGATGCATTAGCCGAAAATCTTCTAATAAATTCTTCTAATTCCTTGATTTTTTCTTCTTTTTTCTTGTTAGATTCTTTCATTTGTTTTTGAATCAACTGGCTAGATTGATACCAAAAATCATAGTTGCCAACAAATAAAGTAATTTTATTATAGTCAATATCTAACATATGTGTACATACTTTATTTAAAAAATGGCGATCATGGGATACTACTAAAACTGTATTTTTAAAATTAATTAAAAATTCTTCTAACCATAAAATACTTTTGCTATCTAAGCCATTAGTTGGCTCATCTAATAATAAAATATCTGGTTCGTCAAATAAAGCACTAGCTAATAATACTTTTACTTTATCACTATCTTTTAAATCACCCATTAATAAATTATGTTTACTATTATCAATACCTAATCCTACTAGCAAAATAGCAGCTTCACTTTCAGCTTCCCAACCACCTAGGTTTGCAAATTCTTCTTCTAAAATAGCAGCTTTGATTCCATCTTCGTTAGTAAAATCTTCTTTCATATATAAATTATTTTTTTCAGTCATTACTTCATATAGTTTATTATTGCCCATAATAACTGTATCAATAACGGTTTTATCATTATATTCATTATGATTTTGTTTTAAAACAGATATTCTTTCACCTTTACCAATAATTACTTCACCTGTAGTTGATTCAATATTACCTGCTAATATTTTTAGAAATGTTGATTTTCCAGCCCCATTAGCGCCAATAATACCATAACAATTGTTACCACTGAATTCTAAATTGACATTTTCAAATAATGTTCTTGTATTGAACCTTAAACTTAAGTTATTTACTTTTAACATAATATCACCAACTTTAATAGTTTATCATATAAAAAAAGAAAATACAAATCAAAAAAATGATAAATTTAAATAGTTTATCATTTTTTGAACCTTTGTTCTTTATAATTTGACAGCGAAATCAGCAACAATACTTTATCACATAATGTTTGCCAATTATAATATTTCTTGTTGCATCAAAACTTATTGATTAGCACTCTTTTTAATATTCTATTGAATAATTTTCTTGATTAATTTATATAATTCAACAATTACTAGAGGAGTTAGCGATAATAAGATAATTATCATCCACTCAAAAGCTGTAGGAATTTGTAACAACAAGAATGTAGCAATCGGATCAATATAGATTAATAATAATAAAATTATTAAAGATATAAACATAGCCCCATATAAATACCAATTACGAGCATGTTTTTTTGAAAAGAATGAAATATCAGGTGAATGTTGATTAAGTGAATGAATAATTTGGGATAAAGATAAAGTAATAAATGCCATAGTAACACCTTCATTAGCACTATCTTGATAACCAATATAATAAGCTATTAAAGTAATTATGGAAATAATAACACCATGGAATATTACTCTTCCAATTAATCCTTTTTCAAATAAGGTTCCCACTTTAACAGGTTTTTTATCCATAATATTGCTAGAAGCCGGATCTACACCTAATGCTAAAGCGGGAATAGTGTCAGTAACTAAGTTAATTATTAAAATATGAACAGCTAAAATAGGAGTACCTATATTTGCTACCATTGCTACAAATATAGTCAAAACTTCTGATATATTACCAGCCAATAAATACTGTATAACTTTTTGAATGTTTGAATAAATTCTTCTTCCTTCTTTAATTGCATATTCGATAGTTGCAAAATTATCATCTAATAAAATCATATCTGATGATTCACGAGCAACATCAGTTCCACCTTTACCCATAGATATACCAATATCAGCGGCTTTTAAAGCTGGTGCATCATTAACACCATCTCCTGTCATGGCAACTATATTTTGATTTCTTTGAATTGAATTAACAATTCTTAATTTATCATTAGGACTAATTCTGGCAAATACCGATGTTTTTAAAACAACTTTATCTAATTGTTCATCGGTCATTTTATTTAAATCATTACCTGAAATAGCTAAATCTCCTTCTTGATAAATATTCAGTTGTTTAGTTATAGCTAAAGCTGTTTCAACATGATCTCCTGTTATCATAATAACTTTAATACCAGCTTTGTGGCATGTTTCAATGGCTTGTTTAACTTCATCTCTTGGTGGATCAATCATACTTAGAATACCAATAAAAGTTAATTCTTTTTCAATATCGTCCTCTTCAGGAATTTGTTTAACATTTCTTTTAGCAAAAGCTAAAACTCGCATCGCATTTTTAGAAGAAGAAATACATAAATTGTTAATTTTATCAATATCATCGTAATTAATGTCTTTTTCTTCCCCATTAACTAGTATTTTTGTACAAAGTGGTAATATAGAATCAATTGCTCCTTTAGTATAAATGACATAATCGTCAAATTTATTAACCGATGTCATTCTTTTTCTAACCGAATCAAAAGGAAGTTCTAAAACACGAAGATATTTACCAATAATATCAACTCCTTGTTTTTTAGCAAAGGATAAAAGAGCAATTTCAGTTGGATCACCGATTTCTTTATCATCATCTAATGTTGCATTATTACATAAAATAGCAGCATACAACAATTCTTTTTCTAAAACTATATCATTGTCAGTTTTAACTTTATTATTGATAAAATCTTCATATAGAGCAAATTCTTTAACAGTCATCTTATTTTGAGTTAAAGTTCCAGTTTTGTCTGAACAAATAACAGTTGTACTACCTAATGTTTCAACAGCTGGTAACTTTCTAATTAAGGCATTTTGTTTAGCCATTCTTTGGACTCCTAAAGCCATAACTATTGTAGCAGTAGCGGGTAACCCCTCTGGGATTACGGAAATAGCTAAAGATATAGCAATCATTAAAACCGTAACAAAGTCTTTACCATATAATAAACCGATTATAAAAATAATAATACTTATAATAATTCCTGCAATACTTAAAACTTTGCCAATTTTATTTAATTTCTGTTTTAATGGTGTATCTAAATCATCTGTTTGGTCTAACATATGAGCAATTTTACCAACTTCAGTGTCCATTCCAATAGCTACAACAATACCTTTACCAGTCCCATAAGTTACAACTGTCGAAGAAAAAGCCATATTAATACGATCACCTAAAACAGTATCTTCATCTAATATTGTCCTATTATCTTTATACGATGGGACTGACTCTCCAGTTAAAGCTGCTTCAGAAATTTGTAATTGTGATGTTTCAAATAATCTTAAATCAGCCGGAACAATATCACCAGCTTCAATAAAAACAATATCACCTATTACTAATTTTTTCGCAGAAATTACTTCTTTTTTTCCATTTCTAATAACCTTAACATTGGGTGCACTAATACTTTTCAAGGCAGCAATGGCATTAGCAGCTTTCTTTTCTTGAACAATACTTATTATAGTATTAATAAAAATTATCATTAAAATAACAACACCTTCAGCTGTTTCACCTAAAAGAAAAGAAATAATAGAAGCAATAAATAAAATTATAATCATTGAATCTTTTAATTGTTCAAAAATCATCCTCAAAATACTTTTAGACTTTTTTTGACTTAATTCGTTATAACCATATTTTTCTAAACGCTTGGTAGCCTCCTCAAAAGTAAGACCATTTAAACTTGTTTTTAATTCATTTAAAATATCCTCTATCTTTTTTGTATAATATTTCATATTTTTACCTTTCTATTATTTATCCTTAACACAATTATACCATAGAAAATAAAATTTTAAACGAAAGTTTAATCAAAACAAAATGAATAGAATAAAATATATTAAGTATTTACTATTTAAAAATTATTTGCTATAATTAATTTACTGCCGATATAGTTTAGTGGTAAAACAGGTCCTTGGTAAGGATCAGCGGACAGTTCAATTCTGTCTTTCGGCACCATAGGGAAATTAGTCGAACTAGAAATAGTTCGTTTTTATATGTTTTAAATGTCCGAAAAGTGTCCGAATGCATTGATAATTTTTTTCTTATATTTCATTAAGATAAAGATTAAATAAACTTCGGCAAGTATATTTATAATAAATGCCAGTTTTATTTTAGCTTCTTCAACATTAATTGAAAAAAATAACATTCTTCAAAATGAATTAAATAAAATAGATTAAAAAGTCAAAGAAACCATAATAAAGGCAAAAAAAGGTGGTCAAATAGATTATAAAAAGACACCTTAATCAAAGAAAAAATCAAACTAAATAATATCAAAATTAGAGAGTACACATTATATAAAAGGTAATTTAAAAGATAAAGAAATTACTTTTTTTAATTTTATTTTTGTTTTCTAACAGAAAAAGAGCAAAAACACCAGTGTTACTACATATTGGTATAATTGCCCTTTTTATTCTTTATTTAATAACCAATCAACTACATTGATTTTTGTTATTCCATCATAATCGGCTTCCATATCCATATCAAATGTTATTAAATATTTTGGATAATGATCTCCTGTTTTTTGTAATGATTTTAATTCCCTTTCTAATACTTTTTCATCTCTAACTGTTAATGCTACTTGATAATATTTTAGACCATCTCTATTTTCAGCAACGAAGTCAACTTCCAAATCATCAACCTTACCAACATATACTTTATAACCTCTTCTTAACAGTTCAAGATAAACTATATTTTCTAATATATGTCCCATATCACTATCTGCTTTTTTGCCTAATAAATAACTTCTTAATCCTTGGTCTACAGCATAGTATTTGTAATCTCTAGCAAGTAAGTTCTTACCTTTAACATCAAATCTCTCAGCTTTATATATTAAGAAACTTTCTACAAAAGCAGATATATATTTTTCAACAGTATGATTACTTGTAGACATTCCCTTACTTGTTAATGTATCACTTATTTTTTTTGTTGATATTGGACTACCTATGCTATCAAATATAAATTTTAATACACTTTCTAATAACATTTTATCTGTTATATTATTTCTTGTTATTATGTCTTTATAAACTATTGTAGTAAATATTCCTTCTAAGTATATATCTAAATCATTAGGATTATCTTGAAGTATTGATATATTACCTGGCATACCACCATTTCTCATATAATCCAAAAAGTATTCATAACGACTTTTATCAGAACTATTAAAAGCACTTAGATATTCTTTGAAAGATAATGGTAACATTTTTATTTCTACATATCTTCCTGATAATAACGTTGCTAATTTACCAGATAACATATAAGCATTTGAACCTGTTATATATACATCAACATTTTTCTTTATATATAAACTATCAACAGCTTTTTGAAATTTAGGAACATTTTGAACTTCATCTAAGAAAACATAGTATTGTTTTTTTGAATCTATTTTTTTATTTACATAATCATATAGTTCCTTATAATCTGAAAAATTAAAGTCAGCATCTTCAAGATTGATATTTATTATTTGTTCATCTTTAACACCAGTTTCTTTTAAATAATTTATAAATAATTCAAATAATGTAGATTTACCACATCTTCTTATTCCAGTAACAACTTTGATTAAATCTTTATCTTTAAACCTTTTTAATTGTTCAAGATACTCTGTTCTTTCGATCATCATTTTCACCTCTGCTATAAGTATATATCAAATTTAATGTTAAGTCAAGTTTTGGAAATATTTTTCCAAAACTACTAAAATTCGACAAGTTTTGGAAGCGATTATTCTTTATCATTATCTTTTCTACTTCTGATAATTCCTCATAATCATCTTCGTATCCTAATCTTCTTAAATAATCTTTTCCACCATTTACTGTACCCCATTTACAAAGTTTAAAATCATGTCTATATGTTGATTCAATTACATCTTCACATTTTTTACTATCTTCATATTTTTTCCCAACCCTCTTTCAAAAATATTATGCCTATGTTATAATTGATATATAAGGAGGATGCAATAAATGACAATAGAAATTTTACCTAATTATTTTTTAAAAGATGATAAAACATTTGCTTTAGATGAAGCAATTAAATTATCCGGTAAGATAGCTGGTGTATGTTATGATAAAGAAGGCTTTAAACATTTAGAAAATGAACCGGAAGAAAAAACTTTAAGACGTGTTAATATGACTTTAAATAATGGCCATCACAGTGTCTATGACCATATTTTAATAAACTTTAATTTACAAGATGTTCCTAAAATATTAGCCATGATATTAAACAATGAACACCAATATACAACTAGTGAAAAATCAGCTAGATATACGCCTTTAGTAAAACAAAACAATTCAATTATAACGGAAACCGAAGAAAAATTATATAATAAATGGTTGGATATTTTCAAAATAAAAATTAAAGATAAATATGGCTATATTTATAATGATAATAAAATTCAAAAACTAGCCCAAGAAAATGCCCGATATTTAATAACCGTTTTTATGCCAACCCAAATGATTTACTCTACTACCTTAAGGCAAATTAATTATCTAGCTTCTTGGATGCAAAAATATATCGAACAAGCTAAAACACCATTCGAAAAAAAACTAGCTTTTTATATGCAAGAATTTTTAGATAATTTAGCTAACATCAATGTTCTTGAAGCAAGATTGATGCAAAACGATAAAGAGCGCAGTTTATCCTTATTTAATTCCAACTTAGAAAATCAAGAATATTTTGGCGATGTTTATTCAACTGTATATAAAGGTTCTTTCGCCCAATTAGCGCAAGCTCAACGCCATCGCACCATCGACTATCAGATAGAAATGCTAAAAGAAAAAGAATATTATATCCCACCAATCATTGCTGATGACCAAACTTTAGTTGATGAATGGCTTAATGATATGGAAAAAGTAAAAGCAGTCAATCCACAAGGAGAAATTATTAAAATTAAAGAAAGAGGAACATATGAAGCTTTTATTTTAAAATGCAAAGAACGATTATGTACAGCTGCCCAATTAGAAATAATGTTGCAAACTAAAGAAACCTTATTAAAATATAAAAAAGCATTAGAAACAACTAATAATCCACTTGCTAAAGATATTCAAAAATATACTCATGGCGCTAGGTGTACATTTCCTGATTTTCATTGTCCAACAGATTGTCAATTTAAAGAAGGAAAAACCTTAGTTAGAAAAATTTAAAAAAGTATTATATTTCCTTATCAGAAAGTATAATACTTTTTTTATCAATGGCGTCCTCGAGCAAAATCGAACTGCTGACTTACAGCTTAGGAGAAAGCAAGTTAAAAATTCAAAAAGTGTTTGATTTTTTTTGTTATAAAATTCTGTAATTATAACATAAAATCAACATTTTTTTCAGTAAAATAAACTTTACCTTATAAAATAATCAAATATATCTATTAATTTTTATATAATATTTATATCATACTATAATATTCTTCCAAATATTAAAATTATATTCTTTCTAATCACTCACTCTAATATTTATACCATCAACATTTTTATATACTCTTTTTTCATTTTTAGAAACTTTTTTCATAATTTCATCTTCTAAATCAAAACCTAACATTTCTGACAATCCCATTAAATAAATTGCAATGTCAGCAAGTTCTTCGTTTAAATCATCTTTTTTCTTTCTATAGGCTTCAAAAGCTTCAGCTACTTCACCATATAAAAAACAAAATTCTTTTTCTACATTTGTTGTATTAAAACCTTTATTTATTTTGTTTTGCCAAATATCTTTTTGGACTTGTTTTAAATTCATTTTTTACCTCCATATTAAATTCATTATAATAATTTATTACT